>CBDUSJ010000001.1:0-42599 GCA_965369845.1 uncultured bacterium
CCCGTATGGGAAGTCGGCAGTCGGCGACACGAAGTTAGCCCGTATGGGAAGTCGGCAGTCGGCGACACGAAGTTAGCCCGTATGGGAAGTCGGAAGTAATTAGTTAAACATGAAAAATTTGACATTTGACATAAAACATTTGCCATCAAAAATAGTTTGGTTCAACAGGACAAATATTTATTATTTCGGGCTTGCGCTGATGCTGATTGCCTTGCCACTATCGAAATATCTTATGAGCGTGGCTCAGTTTGTTCTTGTTTTCAACTGGTTGTTCGATAGAAATGTTATTGGCAAATTCAGGCGGTTTTTTCATAACAAGCCTGCCCTCATTCTGTCTTCCCTGTTTTTAATTCATGTAATCGGTTTGCTGTGGACGAGCGATTTCAATTATGCAATGAAAGACCTTCGTATAAAACTGCCAATCCTTGCATTGCCGGTAATAATTTCCACTTCGCCCAGGATCAACAAAAAACTTTTCTTTTATTTTATGTTGCTTTTTATTGCCGCAAATGTGGTCGGCTCTTTTTTTAGTATTCATGCCCTGCTTAGCCGTGAAATAATTGAAATAAGGAAAATATCGCTTTTTATGTCGCACATCCGGTTTAGCCTTAACATTTGCATAGCAATTTTTGCCGGAGGATACCTGCTGGTAAAAGCGGAAAAAATTCCTGTTATTGTCAGGATTTTAACCGGGCTGGCAATAGTGTGGCTATTTATCTTTTTGGTGATTATGGAATCGATTACAGGCCTTGCCGCTATATTTATCACTTTAACGGCGCTCATCTTAATTCTCGTAATTAAAAGAAAAAACAAGTTGATTAAATTCGTACTCTTTTCTATCATTATAATTATTCCTGTTGTATTATTTTTTTATTTAAAAAGTGTTTATAAAGAAACACTCCCAAAAGAAATTGTTGTTTTTGAAAAACTTGAAAAATACAGCCCGCTTGGAAATTCTTATGTTCATGATACTGCTGATAAAATGCTTGAAAATGGTTACCGTGTAGGTTTGTATCTTCAGGAAGATGAACTCAGGGAAGCCTGGAATGCGAGAAGTGAATTAAAATACGATGGGAAAGACCGTAAGGAACAACATATTAAATATACTCTTATCAGGTTTCTTACCTCCAAAGGATTGCGAAAAGACAAGGCAGGAGTTGATGCGCTCAATAATGAGGAAGTGGAAACTGTGGAGAATGGAATTGCCAATGTTGAACATCAGCGCAAGACAAATTTGAAAACGCGAATAAAAATAATAATCTGGGAATATCAAGTTTATAAAAATACCGGTTATCTGAGCGGTCATTCAGTTATGCAGCGTATCGAATTTTGGAGAGCTTCCATGCGGATAATCAGCGATAATTTTTGGTTTGGAACCGGAACCGGCGATATCAAAAATGCCTTTAAAGATGAGTATAAAAAAATGAGTTCAAGCCTCAATCCCAAATTCAGATGGCGTTCTCATAACCAGTTTCTTTCGGTTTTTGCCGCTTTAGGAATTTTCGGATTGTTATGGTTTGTGGCGGTATTAATTATTCCCGGGATTATGACAGGAGGATTTAAAGATTATTTTTATTTAATATTTTTTATAATTTTAACTTTGTCGATGTTGAGCGAAGATACTATCGAAAATCAAGCTGGCGTTACTTTTTACGCTTTTCTTACTTCATTTTTCCTGTTTGCAAGAAAAGATATAGAACAGTTCTAAATAATAATTCAAATTTTGGTAAAAAATAATTCAAATAAAATATTGCCGGAATGGTTTGTAGTGGTCAATCCCAACGCAGGTAGCCGGAAGATCAAAAAAGACTGGCCTGTAATAAAACAGCTTTTAAACGAAAAAAAACTGAGCTATTTTTTTCGTTTTACCGAAGGTCCTCTTCACGCTATCGAAATTACCTCTGACGCAATTAAAAAAGGATACAGGAAATTTATTGCAGTTGGCGGAGACGGAACCATGAATGAAGTCGTCAATGCAATTTTTACACAAAATGAGATACCTCCTCTTGATTTTCAAATCGGTATAATTCCTGTTGGAACCGGAAACGACTGGGGAAGAATGTTTAAAATTCCGGGAAAATATGAAGATGCTATAAACATTTTAAAGCAAAATGATCTTTTTATCCAGGATATTGGCAAGATAAATTATTACGACGGTGATAATCCAAAACAGAGATTTTTTGTGAATGTTGCAGGTACGGGGTTCGATGCGCTTGTAGCAAAAAAAACAAACATTCAGAAACAAGAGGGTAAAAGTTCTTTTCTATCATATTTTTATAATTTATTGATAAGCCTGTTTCAATACAAACCGAAAATAGCTGAAGTTGATGTAGATGGAAACAAAAATAAATATAACATATTCAGCATGAGTATTGGGATATGCCGCTACAACGGAGGTGGCATGATGCAACTTCCGAATGCTCTGCCCGATGATGGTTTGCTTGATGCAACAATTATAAAAAAAATTGGTCTTGGCACGATTTTTTGGCAATTGAAAAATCTTTATACCGGAACTTTTATTAAGCATCCTAAAGTAGTTACTTTAAGAGGAAAGGAGATAAAAATAAAATCACGGAAAATAAAATTTTTTCTTGAGGCAGATGGAGAAACTCTCGGTCATTCGCCTTTCGAAATCACCATTTTGCCGGGGGCTTTGCAAGTAATTATCGGCGACAGAGACGCACGGCCGTGCGTCTATACAACAATTACAACACGCAATTCCAACGGTAAAATAAATATATGAATGTTAAAATGATGGAAAAATTTCAAAATAAATATCGCATACAGTCAAACAGAATGCCGGGATGGGATTATTCCGGAGAAGGTGCATATTTCATCACAATTTGCGTTAATAATCGGGATTGTATTTTTGGCCATGTTGAACAGGGCAAAATGATATTGAACAATTTTGGAAAAATTGCCCACCATGAATGGGAAATTTCTGCCCAGATACGCAATGAAATTGAATTGGACGCATTTGTTATAATGCCCAACCATATTCACGGAATTGTAATTATCAACAAATCAAATGTGGATAATAATATATACAATACAAATGACGGTACGCATGGTTCACACGTAGAGACACACGGCCGTGTGTTTCTACAACCACCACAACAACCACCACAACAACCACCACAACCCAACCAACCTAAATTGTATCGCAAACCAAAATCAATTTCATCATTTATTGCCGGTTACAAATCATCGGTTACAACCAAAATAAATGATTTGATTGACCGTGTACAGACGCACGGCCGTGCGTCTCAACAAACGCACGGCCGTGCGTCTCAACAGAAATATAATAGAAAAAACAGATTGTGGCAGGTAAATTACCACGACCATATCATACGAAGTGACGCAGAATACAACCGTATCAAAACATATATAATTGAAAATCCTGAAAAATGGGAAGAAGATAAATTTTATAAATAGTAAATACAAATGAATAAAGTCGGACAAATAGAAAGCATTACCCAAAACCGTGTGGTAATACTATTCCAGGACGAATTGGGCTACAAATATCTCGGTAATTGGGAAATAAAAAGATAATAGCAATATTGAAGAATAATTGCTACAGATTTATCTTTATCGGGGAGCTTATAAATCAGCTTAATTAATCGAGCTATAGACCAATTAAAAACTACAGCAAAAAATTTGAATGATAAATTATTAAATATAAACATTTAAAAATAAATATTATGGATACTAAATTAACGATGACGAACACAAAAAGTCAGCTTCTTAACGCTTATAATGAGTTGTTAAATAAGCTAAAATTTCAAAAAACACCCGACCCGAAAAAAGAAAAAGAGATTAAAGAAAAAGAAAACATTGTAAAAAGCGCTGTTTCTACTTCGATAGATGAAATTGTGAATAACATTGCCGGCCTTAAACTTCTGATCAACAAATCGCTCGATCAGAATGAGAAAACATTGGTCGAGCAATTTAAAAAACTTCTCAATATTCAGGAAGCAATAAAATCGGAACAGGAAAAATTAGAAGAATTGTACGACATTATTGCAAATGCCGATACTTTGGCTGCTCTTCTTCTTGCACAAAAAGAGAAAAAACAGCAGTTCGAAACCGAGATGGCGGAAGTAAAAGCAAAGTTTGATAATGAGATGAAGGAAACAAAAGAAAAATGGGAAAAAGAGAAAAATGAGTTTATTGCCCTGAATAAGGAAAAGGAAACTTTAGTAAAAAAAGAACGAACACGTGAGGAAGAAGAATACACGTACAATTTAAAACTTAACAGGAAAAAAGACCAGGATCAATATAAGCTTCAGAAAGAAACACTTGAAAAAGAACTTAAAGAAAAAAAAGCTGCTTTTGAAAAGGAAATAACGGAACGCGAAAAAGTGGTTAAAGAGCGTGAAATATATTTGGATGAATTAACTAAATAGGTTGAATCATATCCCACAGAACTTGAAAAAGCAATTAAGGAAACTGAAAAAAATGTTGCAGAAAAATTGCAGACACAGTTTGGTTTTGAAAAGGAAATGATGGCAAAAGATCTTGACGGAGAACGCAAACTCAAAGACCAGATCATTAAAAGCCTTCAGGAGAAAATTAAAGAACAGAACACATTAATCGCACAGTTGACTTCCAAGACCGACAATGCAGGGGAACAAGTAAAACAAATTGCGCTAAAAGCAATCGAGAGTTCTTCAAAAAGTCATTATATCCAAATTGAAAAAGAAAAAAGAGACGAGGGTTGAAAACAATAATGAAATAATAATTTACTTCTTTTCCAACTCCGGTTTGTAGCTTTAATTCAGGATAAGTTTTTTTGTGGAAAAGACTCGGTTATCTTTATTTATAAATTTCAATAGATAAGTTCCTTTTAGCATGTTTTGAGGAATCCATTTTACCACTTCCGAATCACTGACATTTATTTCATCAACAAGCAAACCTGCAGAATTATAAATTAAAATTACTGACGGTTTTACTGACCCAAATACTATAAAGACCTCGCTATTTGCAGGATTTGGATAAACACCAATTTTATCTGTAACAGTGGGTGTAAACTCCTTTTGGCCAATATAAATTTCATCCCAGACAGCAAGAGTATATTCTCCTTTTTGAAGATGAGGCACATCAATATATCCTAAATATGGCGAGCCGGTTTTGATAAAATAAACCGACTGCCAGTCGGCGGCTGTAGTTGGCCTGTAAAGTATTACAAGGGAATCGTTGAGGTTGGTGATGAGAGTATTATCAAGATGATTAAACTTACTGTAGTAGAAATGACCCGTGGCATCAAATCCGTCGGGGAACAAGCCCTCAACGCGCCAGTGACGGTAATCTGACAATGTGAGTCCTATTTGAGGAGTTTTAAGAGAATCAGGGGCAACCCATCTGTGAGTAATTCTTACAAAGGCCGAATCCCCGGAAGAAATTTCTTCGGTAGTTAATTTTGCATAAGTATCAGTGAAAACCTCAGTACCGGTGGTTTTAATAACCATATCGAAATCTATCGTTGCATCAGCCACCTTATTAAACAGATCAGGCAAAACAAGTTTTGGTGAAAAAGGAATTAAAAATGTTTGCGAACTGTACTCGCCCGAAAATTCCATAAGTTCGGTTTGTTGTTGCCAGTTTTCATCCATAAATGTTATTTCAAGCCTGTTCAAATTGGGAAACACAGTTGCCCCTTTAAGTTTTTGACGAACATAAACCGTTGCATTAAAATTTGAACCGGCAGGCACAACGGCAAATGAATCTACAGAAAACTCAGAAAAACCGGGTGAAAATACCCAGAATTCAAAAAAGTCGGTTAAATCCACACCGGAGAAATCATCAAGAAAATCCCTTAGGTCCCAGGATGAGGCATAGTCGAATTTATATTCCTGCAGATAGGCTTTTACTGCGGGAAAAAATAATTCATCGCCAAGATAACCGCGAAGGGTGTGAGTTACAATAGCGCCTTTATCATACACGGTACTTCCGTAAGTGTATTCGGTAGGAATACCGTAAAGCGCCCGGTAACCGCCGTCAACAACATGAGTAAGGTGTAGCACTTCCTTATGTTTCGCCCTCATATTTTCATTATAAGCCTCTTTCCCGTAAATACCTTCCCGGTAAATTGATTCACAAAACACTGCCCAGCCTTCGTTAAGCCACATTTCCTCTGCCGATTCGCATGTAACCATGTTACCAAAGTACTGGTGCGAAAGCTCGTGGGCAAATAATGATTCATACGCAAGAGTTCCGGTTATACAGAAATGCGGATATGCAATATTTGTTGTGTGTTCCATGGCTCCTTTTGAAGTGCCTACATAGCCGATACGTTCCCATTCATAAGGCCCGAAATAATATTCGTAGGCTTCGAAAACCGGCTGGAGTGTTGCAAACGAACCTTCAACCTTGGAACTGTCATTCGGCCTTACGTAAATTGCAACCGGGATCTGACCTCGTATCGACTCAAAAGTATCCATTACCGCAACATATTCGCCAACTGCTACAGAAGCTAAATAGGTAGGAATAGTACAATTAAGTTTCCAGTGAAAAGTTTTTGTACCGTTTCCGTTATTAATTTCCTCTATTAATGTACCGCCACACACCGCCATCTTCGACTCATCAAGTGTTACAAAAACATCATAAAAAGCCCGGTCATGAAAATCATCAATACAAGGAAACCATGCTTTTCCCAGATTATGTGGATCGGAAACAAAACCTACACCCAGGTTGAAAGCATAACTGCCGGAAAAATGAAACCCGCCCCAATCTTCGTGAAATGGCTGGCCATGATAGAAAACTGTAACTTCGGCTTCATCGCCAATGTTTAAAATAGTTCCCGGATATATCACCAACAACGGATCACTGTGAGAAAATTCGCTAATTTTGTCGCCATCAACGAAAACCGAATCGACATTTAGGTCGAGTAATTCAAGTGATATATTATCAAGATTGTTTACTTTTGAGGCCAAATTAATAACGCAATATCCTTCGATGGTTTTTTCAGAGGTATTGATATCATTCAAATGAATTTCATAACTCATGGCATCAAGAGTATCGCTTATGAGCGATTTTTCAAAAGATTGTTTGTGAAAACATCTGTGTTTATTTTCCTGAGCGGGGAGCTGAATAATTGCCAGTAACATTAAAATGGCAAAACTGTATTTTATAGATTTCATATTAAAAAAATTTTAAATTATTTTTATTTTTCAAAAGTATAAAAAATAAACGGAAGTATTAATCATTATTATTTGTCAAAGAAATTTAATTATGTTGTTCCGGTTATGTTCAATTTCGTACATTCGTTGTATTTATCTGAACACATTCAAACAAAACATTAACAAAATTTAAAACTACAAACTGATTTACAATTATTTATAATACTGGCATGTTTTTAGATTAGGTCAGGAATAATTTAAAATTAAAGAACAAAAAAAATGAAAAAGTCAAGAATCAAAAGAATTTACTTATTTGTATTTTTTACAGGGATATTATTTATTTCCGGAAAGATAGATGCTCAAAAAACATGGTCTCTCGAAGATTGCATTAATTATGCTATAGAAAACAATATTCAAATAAAGCAAAGCGAGCTTGATATAGAACGCAATAAAGTCGATCTTCTGCAAAGCAAATTAAATCTTTTGCCAACATTGAATGGAAATACTTCATTCAGCTATAACTGGGGGCGTGTGCTTGATCAAACAACATATTTGTATTTTAACAAAGAAACAAACCAGGGAAATTTTGGAGCGGATGCAGGCATTATTCTTTTCAACGGAATGCAGAATATTAACACTATAAAACAAAATCAGATTGATTTTCTGGCAAGTCAGTACGATGCAGACAAGATGAGAGATGATATTTCTCTGATGCTTACCGCAGCCTACCTGCAGATTTTATTCGATAAGGAACTGTTGAGAGTTGCAAGAGAACAAGTTAGCATGACCAATGAACAAATAGAACGCACATCCAAAATGGTTGAAGCAGGTACACTCGCCCGTGGCAGCCTTCTCGAAATACAGGCACAGGGAGCAAAAGAAGAACTTAATGTTATAAACTATGAAAACCTTCTCGATCTGGCTTACCTTGATCTGTTGCAAATTCTCGACCTGAAAGCCGATGAGGAATTTGAAATAGAAATACCCGATTTGAATATTGACCTCCAAATGGAACTACTCCCTATTAATGAAATATATGAATATGCGCTATTAAATCAGCCGGTAATAAAAAGCGCCGAACTTAATATGGAAAGTTCACAAAAAGACATTGCATTAGCGCGTGGCGGATATTACCCTACATTGAGAATGGGCACAGGATGGGGAACCAATTATTCCAATCAGTTCAGAAAATGGGATACTGAATCAGAATCATTTACCGATGTTATTCCGTTCGGAGATCAGTTTAAGGACAACCAAACTACATACCTCGGATTCAGTCTGAACATTCCAATTTTCAACGGATACCAGGTTTCGTCCAGCGTTAGCAAGGCTAAAATAAATTCTGACAATGCCGAATACAATTACGAACTTACCAAAAACACTCTGAGAAAAACGATTGAACAAGCATATAGTGATGCAAAAGGAGCATATAAAAGTTATAAAGCAACTGAGAGTTCGCTTTATTCGTTTGAAGAATCGTTCAGATATACCGAACAAAAATTTAATGTAGGGCTGGCAAATTCCGTTGAATATAATATTTCTAAAACACAGTTGACGGCAGCCGAATCCGAACTTATAAGCGCTAAGTTTGACTATATTTTCAAAACTAAGATTCTCGATTTTTATCTTGGTAAACCTTTAACACTAAAAAATTAATATGAAAAAGAAAAAAGTTATTTTTATTGTAGCGCCTCTTATTTTAATTCTGATAATCCTTGCTGTTCTGAAAAGCAAGGGCGTGATTGGAAAAGAAAACAAGATCAAAGTATCAACTGATTTTGTGAAAAATAGAACACTGATAGAAACCGTTTCGGCGAACGGAAGAATACAACCCGAAACCGAAGTAAAAATATCTCCTTACATATCGGGGGAGGTTGTGGAACTGAAAGTTATGGAGGGAGATGAAGTAAAAGAAGGAGATTTGCTTGCAAAAATTGACCCTGAAATATATCTTTCGAATTATGAAAGAATGGAAGCAGGCCTTCAGTCGCAAAAGGCAAGTTTGGCAAATTCAAAAGCCCGTCTTGCACAGTCAAAGGCTCAATATGTCAACGCCGAATTATCTTTCAAACGAAATGAAAAATTATGGAAACAGAAGGTAATTTCAGATGCAGATTATGATGCGGCAAAATCATCGTTTGAAGTGGCAAAAGCTGAAGTTGAAGCATCAGAAGAAAATGTAAAAGCTTCGGAATTCCAGGTTAAAAGCGCCGGGGCCTCGTTGAAAGAGGCTCGTGAAAACCTTACCAAAACAGCTATTTATGCTCCTTCCGACGGAACAGTATCAAAACTTATTATTGAAAAAGGCGAGAGAGTTGCCGGAGCTTCCCAGTTCTCAGGCGGAACCGAGATAATGCGTATTGCCAATCTGAATATAATGGAAGCAGTGGTAAAAGTTAACGAAAACGACATTGTCAGAGTAAATGCCGGCGATACAAGCCTGATTGAAGTTGACGCTTATCTCAACAGAAAATTTATGGGCATTGTTACCGAAATTGCCACCTCTGCAGATGTAACCGGCGTTAGCGCCGATCAGGTAACAAATTTCGAAGTTAAAATACGAATCCTCAAAAACTCATACAAAGACCTGATACCTGAAAACATGCCGAATTATTCGCCTTTCAGGCCAGGCATGTCAACCACTGTCGATATTCAGACGGAAACAGAATATGATATTCTCACAATTCCGATCCAGGCTGTAACCACACGTGCCGACAGCACGGGAAAATCCGTTAGAAAAAAAATCGACAGCGAACAGGCTAAACCGGATGAAGAAGAAAACGAAAAAGTAGAATCCGATATAAAAGAATACGTTTTCCGTTACGAAGACGGAGTTGCCGTTTTGGTTAAAGTGAAATCCGGAATTCAGAACAATACCTACATTCAGATATTAGAAGGACTTGAAGACGGTGAAGAAATAATCGTAGGGCCTTACAGGGCTGTATCGAGAACTCTCAAAAACAACGATAAAGTTAAAGTTGTTTCAAAAAAAGAACTGTTTGAGGAGGATTAAAGCGCCGATTTTAAATTACCAATAAATTCTGAATGACTAAAACTTATTGCTATAGTAAAATTTTTGTGGTAAAATTAGCGATTTTATAGATTTTAAAAAGAAAAGTAATGAAGATATTATCAATGCGTTTATATTTTATAATAGTGTTAAAGAAATATAAATCACTGTTTTTTATTTTAAAGAATAATTTTTTAGCTGCTAAACTTGTCCGACCATACGTGTGGATGGATGCGCTAATTTATTCTTAAATATTTTTATTTTATAAGTTTTAAATTAGCGAATCCATACGGACAAGTTTCGCGGCTTTTTAATCTTTTTCCAATTTCACAATAATTTTAGTTAAAATTCCTTTGGCAATTATTCTTCATATCGAAACTGCAACACAGGTCTGTTCAGTGTCTCTTGCACAGGACGGGCTTTTTATTGCAGGTAAAGAAACCACTGAAAAAAATGCTCACTCAAAAATTCTTACTTTTTTTATTGATGAAATTCTGAAAGAGAACAATATTTCTCCCCGCAAACTCGATGCCGTTGCAGTAAGCAAAGGCCCCGGTTCATACACCGGTCTGAGGATTGGCGTTTCAGCAGCAAAAGGACTTTGCTATGCTGTTGACAAGCCCCTGATTTCGGTCAACACATTGCAAGCAATGGCAAATGGAATGAAACAAAAATTTGTTGATAATTTTTTCGGCAGGAAAGAAAAAATGATTTTTTGCCCGATGATTGATGCCAGGCGGATGGAAGTTTACAATGCATTGTACGATTGCCAAATCTCTGAAATCCGGAATACTAAGGCGGAAATAATAAACGAAGATTCTTTTTCTGAATATTTAGCTAACAATAAAATATTGTTTTTTGGCGATGGCGCTCCGAAATGCAAGCCACTGCTTTCACATCAGCAAAATGCAGAATTCTTCGACAACTTTGTAACTTCTGCTAAATATATGATCAGCATGGCATATAAGAAATATCAGGAATCTGAATTTGAAGATATTGCGTATTTCGAACCTTTTTACTTAAAAGATTTTATTGCCGGAATTTCAAAAGTTAAAGGATTAAAGTAGGTTTACAATTTATAACTCAGGCCGGTAAACCACGAAAATGAATAAGGCCTGTATTTCAGATTACTTCCGGGGTTTATAGGAGAAAGAGAATATTTAAACACGGGATCCATGCTTATTGATAATTTTGATGATATTGAATATTCCAAGCCGATTCCGACAACGCTGTTAAAAATCATATTATTAATATCTTCGGTAATACCTGTTTGCAGTTTTTCGCCATCAACCTTAAAATAAGATCTGTTGTTGATTAAAATCCCCGGGCTTAGCCCCCCCATCAGGTTTATTCCAAATTTTTTATTTACCAGACGATATTTTACCATCAACGGCACTTCAAGATAATCATAATTCTGAACAAAGGTGCCATTAACAAGATAATCGCCCGCGATGGAGTCTTTAGGACTTGCAATCTGCCTGATCATCACCCTTTCAAATTTTTCAGGATTTATTGAAACAGCCCCGCCTGAGGTAGAAAGTTTATAAAGGTATTTACTATCAGGGTCATTAAAAGCAATTACATCATTGTTTTCCTGTCCTATCCTTGAAAAATACAAACCCGAGGCTATGCTAAATTTATTCGAAACACGATAATCGATGCTCAAACCTCCTGCTAATGTAAGAATACTTCCTTCGACCTCATTGAAATATTCTTTTGGTATTTCTTCGTCATTTGATGAAATACCGCTTCCGTCTAAGGTCCTGTAAGAATAAACCGGGGAGAGCTGCGCTCCCACACTCCAGGTTTTCAAGGTATTATTTTTCTTTGACATACCGGGAATTTTCCCGGCTAATTTGGCCTCATCCTGCTTTAATAATTCCAAAAGAACATCAGATTCAACAATATTGTGTTCGTTTAACTGTTCATTCCCGGCAACAGTTTCCTTCGCAGGTTGTACTTCGACTTCGACAAGCGGCGGCTTGTCAGCAAGTGTTTTATCATCAAAAGTTACCGTTTCTTTTAACTTTGGCTTTTCCTGAATTTCAGAATCAGTTAATGCCGGAATTTCTTTTACATCCTGACTTTTACTGATATCTGCCGTTGCTTCTTTTTGTATTTGTGATGGTTTTTCACTCTTTTTCTTCTCATCCAAATTTTCACTCTGAATTAATCCGGCAGTAAGATTTTTATCTTGTAAATTTAATAATGTCTCGCTTTCTGTATCCTTGTCTTCAATATTGTTTTGGTAAAAAGGATTCTTAACTTCACTTGTCTCTGATGTTTTTTCATGATGTGTTATTTCAGTAATACCGGTATTGATAACATCCTTCCTGTATTCCGATATAAAATATCCCGATGAAAAAGCAATAATTACCAAAACACTTGCTGCTGCGAGTTTAATATATCTGAAACGTCTGATGCGTCTGTTATTCTGTAGAACATCATGCAGCCTGTTCCATGCTCCTTGTGGTACAGAAATCTTATACCCTAACAGAAAATCTTTAAATAATTTGTCAATATTTTTTCGTTCTTCAGGCATTAATAATTTTTGAAGATAAATAAAAATGTTTTTCCACTTTCTTTTGAAGTATTGACCTTGCCCTTGAAAGATTAGATTTTGATGTGCCTTCAGATATTCCCAGCATATTTGAAATTTCTTTATGGGAATAACCTTCGAGCGCATACATATTAAAAACCATCCGGTACCGTGGAGAGAGTTCCTGTATCAAATGAAGCAGATCATCAGCCGAAATATTACTGATAATGTTCTCTCTGTCGATGTCCTCAAAAAATTCGTTGTCATCTCCATCCAAAAGATACAAAAGATTTTTCTTCCTGTATTTCTCAAGCGCGGTATTTATCATAATTTTCCTGACCCAGCCTTTGAGCGAGCCTTTGCCCTTGAATGTTGAAATTTTCTGAAATACTTTTAAAAAACCTTCGTGAAGTGTATCTTCTGCCTCTGTACGGTTGGGAGAATAATAAATACATACTCCGAACATCTCCTCTGCAAACATATTAAATAATGCCTGTTGAGCATTGTTCTTATTTTTGATACAACCATTTATGATATTCTGCAGATCCAAAACCGTTTTTTCAGAGTTCACTTATTATTCACTGATTTCCGAATAATCAGTTACAAAGTTAGTCAATAAATCAAAGAACGTTTGAAAGTATTAATTATTAGATGATAAAATAAAAAAAATGGTTGCGTGAAAAAAAATCAACAAGCACGCAACCTTTTTGATTTATAAATCGTCAATATGTTATAATTCTAACAGCAATAAAAAAATGAAAAGTGTAAGAAGTCTGTTTTTAAATTTAAGTAGGATCCAACTTTTTAATGCTAACTCAAAAGCCACTATTTACTTATTAATTCTTGCTTTCATAATTCTACTTCTGGCAGCCGAAAATATAATAAAGCAAACTTTCGTTTCATTATAAATAAATAATAATTGTTTCAGGATAAAGTTTTTTTCATGATTTTTTTTTAAGTTAATCAATTGGTTTGATTGTAAAATAAAAAGAGGTTGATATTTTTTATCAGCCTCTTTTGTTTTTTTTAATATTTTTGTTCAAAAATTTAACAGCTTTATGGAATATACAATTTTAAAATTAGATGTTGAAGATGGAATTGCAATTGTTACCATCAGCCTCCCAAAGGCTATGAATGCACTGAACACACGGTTTTTTCACGAGATGGGCTATCTTATTTCCGAGATAAACAAGAAGCCGGAGGTAAAAGTTATGATAATTACAGGCGAAGGGAAGGCATTTGTTGCCGGCGCTGATATTGCCGAAATGGTTGATAAAAATTCTGAGGAGGGGTCGGCATTTTCGCGGCTTGGGCAAAATGTTTTCAGAAATCTTGAAAAAATGGAAATACCGGTGATTGCAGCCATTAATGGTTATGCGCTTGGCGGAGGACTTGAACTAACTATGGGATGCGATTTCAGGATTGCAAGCTCAAAAGCAAAATTCGGGCAGCCCGAGGTTAACCTGGGACTTATTCCGGGATATGCCGGAACTCAGCGGCTTCCACGCCTTGTCGGACTGGCAAACGCCCTCTACCTGCTTATGACAGCAGAAATGATTGATGCCGGCGAAGCCCTCCGTATCGGACTGATACAAAAAATAACCGAACCTGAAAATCTAATGGATGAAGTTAAAAAAATCGCAAAGACGATAATTTCAAAAGGGCCGTTAGCCGTAAAAAAAATTAAAGCCGTAACACGCCAAGGTATGATGAGCAGTTTTGATGATGGTTGCGAACTCGAATCGAAAGAGTTCGGATCGCTGTTCGGAAAAGGCAATGAAGGAGAAACCGGAATGAAGGCTTTCCTGAAAAGGGAAAAACCGGCATGGAATAAATAATTTTAGAAATGAAATATTATTATAAAAAATTTATAATCTAACCTAATAAAATATGACATACGACGAACGATTACAAAAAGTAAGTGTGCTGGGCGCTGCCGGAAAAATGGGCAGCGGAATATTGTTGTTAACAGCAGTGGAAATGGCTGACCTTAGCCTGAAACCAGAAAATAAGGATAAAATGTTTGTTCTGAACGCTATCGACATTTCAGAGGAATTATTATCTGGATTGATGAAATACCTGAGAACACAGGTAAAAAAGATTGCTGAAAAAAAAATGGTCTGGCTGAGACATGTATATGCCCACCGTGACGACCTGGTTGAAAACAGTGAAATTCTGGATGAATACATTTTTGACGTATTGAACATCGTACGGCCGGTTACAACTATTGAATCGGCATATAATTCTCACTTGGTGTTTGAGGCTGTAAGCGAAAACCTGAATGTCAAAAAAATGTTACTGTCAAAGATAAATCAGAACAATCCGGCAAAGCCATGGTTCTTTACAAACACCTCCTCCATCCCAATTCATGTAATTGATGAAACGGCAGGACTTGAAAGCAGAATACTGGGCTTCCATTTTTATAATCCCCCTGCAGTTCAAAGACTTGTTGAATTGATAACTATCGACAAAAACAGCCCGGAGATGATTGAGTTTGCTCGTTTGTATGCCAAACATCTTAAAAAGAAAATTGTGCCTGCTAACGATATTGCAGGTTTCATCGGCAATGGCCATTTTATGCGCGATGCGCTTCATGGTATTCAGGAAGTTAAAAATCTTCAAAACGAATATTCCTTCGCCGAATCGCTTTATATGATAAATAAAGTTTCGCAGGATTTTTTAATCCGTCCGATGGGCATTTTTCAGTTGATAGATTATGTTGGAATAGATGTGGTCAGGTTTATTATGAATGTTATGAACCCATACCAGGAAAGCGAAGACCTGCACAGTGATTTACTTGATAGACTTTTTGATATGGGTGTGAAAGGTGGCCAAAAATCCGACGGCTCGCAAAAAGACGGTTTACTAAGATATGAAAAAGGCAAGCCTGTGGCAATTTATGACCCGGATAAAAAAGATTATGTTCTTATCGAAAATATCAAAAATAAATGTGATGAAAAACTCGGCGCCATCCCAGAATCATACAAACCGTGGAAAGCGGTTAATTTTAGCAAAAACAAAAATGATGTGCTGGAAACCTATTTTAATGAATTGAACAATATGAAAACGCCTGGCGCTGAATTAGCAAAAAAATACAATGCCCGTTCAAATGAAATTGGTAAACAACTTGTCAGCAGCGGAGTTGCCAACAGCGATGAAGACGTAAATACGGTAATGCTTACGGGATTTTTCCATGCTTATGGACCTATTAATAATTATTTAAAATAAGGAGAAAATACAAATGAAAAAAATGAGAAGAAAAATATATATGGCAGCCGGATATAACACAATTTCACTTGGAACCGGAAGAAAAGAATTTAATCCGAAAAAGCCGAGGCCCGGACTTGAACATTACATGAAAGAAGCGGGGAAAAGCACCTTAAAACAAATAGGCGGAGCTGATAATGTTGATGAAAGTGTTGTTGGGAATTTTATGTGTAGCCGTTTTAACCGGCAGGGCCATTTAGCAGGATTGATACCGATGATAGACGAAAAACTGAAATTCAAACCAAGCATCAGGGTTGAGGCTGCTTGCGCCTCCGGCGGCATGGCGCTGATTACCGGAATGAAATCAATTCTTGCAGATTTAGCCGACACTGTACTGGCAGTAGGTGTGGAAGTCCAGAACACAATGAAAGCAATTTACGGAGCCGATGTATTGGCCGGCGCCGGATGGTACCAAAAAAGAAAAAACGGCCATGCATACTTTTTCCCCGGGCAATTCAGCGACCGTGCAGGAGCTTACTTTGAAAAATTTGGTCGCGAGAGAACACGAAAAGGCTTTGCGCGCTGGTACCGGAATGCTATCGAAAATGCCCGTCTCTGCCCCACCGCCCAGGAATATCACAATACAACAAAAGATCCTGAAACCTTGTCGTTCAACATGGAGCCCAACGGTGAGAAGTTTGTCGATTATCTGAATGTCCTCGACTGCTCCAAGGTTTCTGACGCTGCTTCTGCTATTGCTATTCTTTCAGAAGAAGGGCTTAAAAAATGTGGCATTGATAAAAAAGACGCAGTTGAAGTTATTGGATTTGCCACTTCAGAACGTGATATTACTAAAGACCCGGATGATTTTACAGTGGTGGAAACTATTAAAGATGCTGCCCATAAAGCTCTGAATAATGCAGGTATCACGATCCACGATCTTGCCACCATCGAAACACACGATTGTTTTACAATAGCAGGCGTACTCGCTGTTGAGGCTTTTGGATTCGCCAAACACGGAGAAGGCGCCGATTTTATTGCTGCCGGAAATACTGCGAGAGATGGGAAAATTCCATTTAACACAACCGGCGGCCTTATCGGCTGGGGGCATCCGACAGGCGGAACAGGAGTGCACCAGGCAGTAACTATGTGGGAACAACTCACCGGAAAAACGGGTGATGCGCAAATAGAAATCCCGGAAAACAAACCTTATGGCATGACAGTCAATATGGGGGGCGATGATGGAAGTGTTGTGGCGATTGTTTATAAAAAGATTTTATAACTGAACCGGAAAATATTTTCCACAGCATAAAGTGGAAAAACGACAATATTATCATACTTGTTAAAATTTTCAAGTGAGATACGAACTCCTGTTTTCAACAGGAATATTATAGTATGCTGAAAGGTTACGACATATTTCATCAGGATTTATGTCGGCCTGAAAAAATTGATGAACCGCTTTGTCGGATTCAAAATTTATTTCAAGAAAATATGGAAACCCCTTACCCAATTTTCTTATCGAGTATGTTTTACCAACCTGCCTTGCGCCTCTCAGTAAAAGAACCTTTCGGTCGTCACGGTTTTTCCATTGTACTAAATATTTGTCAATAAACCTATCCATATAAGCTCGTTCTTTTTATAAAATTAAAAATAGAAATTTAATACTAACATACATTTTTAAAAAAATCAAGGCAAAAATAACCTATTTATTAGAAAAAATCAAGGCAAACATTAATAAAAATATTAAAAAAGTCAAGGCAAAGATAGAAAGTTGAAATCCATACGGACAAGTTTAGAAAGGATGATTAAATAATTTCCCCCATTTTTTTCTCAACCCATTTTCTTGCATTAACAAAAATTTCGAGCCAGGGTGTAAGTTCATCATCGGGCCTGCCCGGAGGATAATAGGCCCATTGCCAGGGCAGAATTGCTCTTTCGGGATGAGGCATCATGGCAAGATGACGGCCATCGTCCGAACATATAGCTGCTGCTGAATAATCCGAGCCGTTCGGGTTAGCCGGATAATTTTTATAAGAATATTTTACCGGAATTTTGTATTTACTTTCTTCGTAAGGCAAGCAAAATTTGCCTTCGCCATGGGCAACCCAAATACCGAGCCGGCTGCCGGTAAGCGATTTTAACATTACGGAATTATTATCCGGAATATCAACATTCAGGAAAGCCGATTCGAACTTCCCGGAATCATTGTGAAGCATTTTTGGTTTTTCCTTATGGTCGGGATTTATAAGCCCGAGTTCGATCATTAACTGACAACCGTTGCAAATTCCCAAACTTAATGTGTCTTTTCTCTTATAAAAATTGTCAAGCGCCTGCCTCGCTTTTTCATTATACAAAAATGCTCCTGCCCATCCTTTTGCCGACCCGAGCACATCGGAATTGGAAAATCCACCGACAAACACAATAAAGTTTACATCTTCAAGATTTTCCCTTCCGGCGATAAGGTCGGTTATATGAACATCTTTTACATCAAAACCTGCAAGATACATTGACCACGCCATTTCCCTGTCGCCGTTCACTCCTTTCTCACGGATTATTGCAGAGCGAACACCAGTGGAATTTCTGCGTTCGGGAGCAATGCCAAATTGCGAAAATCTTCCTGTAAAATTTTTATTAAAACAAAATTCAAGCGGCTGGTTTTTATAATTCCTGTATCTTTTAAGTGCCAATTCGGGTTTTGTCTGGTTTCTCTCAAAAAGGTATGATGTTTTAAACCAAAGTTCTCTTAAGGAATTTATATCAAATTTATAATGTTCATCAAAATGTTTGATTGTAAGTTTTCTTTCATCCGTAGGGCTGCCGATATCTGAAAAAATAATCTCTCTATTTTTTAATATTTTAACCGCTTTCGCCTTATCTCTCACCTGGATGATTACGCCTGGATTTTCGCTAAAGGCTAATTTTATAAAATCCCTTTCATTCAAAGAAGTTAAATTTATATTCAGGCCGCCGTTTTTGTTTGCAAAAGTCATTTCCAAAAGTGTAGTTATCATCCCTCCTGCTGAGATATCATGTCCCGCCAGAATTATATTTTTTTCAATCAATTCCTGAATCGCAGCAAAACAATTGCTGAAATATTCGGCGCTTGTTATGTCCGGAGATTCGTTCCCAATTTCGTTAAGGGTCTGTGCAAAACTGCTTCCACCGAGCCGGTAATTCTCACCTGAAAAATTGATATAAATAATCGATGTATTTTTTTCGTTAATTAGAACAGGCGTAACGAGTTTACCAATATCCGATACTTCACCAACCGCTGAAATAATGACTGTTCCCGGCGCATAGACCTTTTCGCCAGTAGGATATTTTTGTGTCATCGACAGGGAATCTTTTCCGGTGGGAATATTTATCCCCAGCTTAATGGCAAAATCGCTAACAGCTTTTACAGCCAGATATAGCCGCGCATTTTCACCTTCATTTCTTGCAGGCCACATCCAGTTGGCGCTCAGAGAAACGCCCCCAAGCCCTCCTTCGAGAGGAACAAACACTAAATTTGTTAAAGCCTCAGCCACCGAAAGAACCGACCCTTTTGCTGGATCGATCAAAGCGCTTACCGGGGCATGGCCTATGGAAGTGGCGATACCTTTTTTTCCTCTGTAATCAAGAGAAACAACGCCGGCATTATTTAATGGCAATTGTATTTCGCCGGCACATTGCTGCATGGCAATTTTTCCGGTAACCGAGCGGTCAACCTTATTTGTAAGCCAGTCTTTACACGCAACGGCTTCAATCTGAAGCACAGCTTCAAGATATTCTTCAACTTTTTCGGACCGATACTTCAGCTCACTGAATTTTTGTATGATAATTTTATCTTCAAGAATTGTCTTTGGAGGCCTCCCAAACAGATCGGACAAGTTAAGGTTTATCGGGTTCAAATCTGAATTTTTATCTTCAAAAATAAATTTTTTATCCCCTGTTGCTTCTCCGACAACATAAGACGGCGCCCTTTCACGTTCGGCTATTCTTTGCATTAGCCCGATATTTTTTTCTTTTAAAATAAGTCCCATTCTTTCCTGCGACTCATTCCCGATTATTTCCTTATCCGACAATGTTGAATCGCCGATTGGAAGTTTATCCAGTTCAATCACAGCGCCTGTTTCCTCAACAAGCTCGGATAAACAGTTAAGATGTCCGCCGGCGCCATGATCGTGAATTGAAACTATTGGATTTTCGCCTGCTTCGATCATTGCCCTTATCGCATTAAAAACCCTTTTCTGCATTTCAGGATTTGACCTCTGAACGGCATTTAGTTCGATAGTGTTGGCATACTGCCCCGTAGCAACTGACGAAACAGCGCTTCCCCCCATTCCGATGCGATAATTATCTCCACCCATAACAATAACTTTATCCCCCTTTTCGGGAAAATCTTTCAAACTGTCTTGCCGTTTTCCGAAACCAATGCCTCCCGCCAGCATTATCACTTTATCGTATCCGAATTTTTTGGATTCGCCGATATGTTCAAAAGTCAACAAACTTCCACAAATAAGCGGCTGCCCGAATTTATTTCCAAAATCGCTGGCGCCATTCGAGGCTTTAATAAGAATGTCGAGCGGGGTTTGGTACAACCATTTTCTTGCTTCTGATTTTTCTTCCCATCCTTTTGAGTTATCGAGTCTTGGATAGGAGGTCATATAAACCGCTGTTCCCGCCATGGGGATGCTTCCCTTTCCTCCGGCCATCCTGTCGCGGATCTCCCCTCCCGATCCGGTTGCTGCTCCGTTGAAAGGTTCAACAGTTGTCGGGAAATTATGGGTTTCGGCTTTCAGGGATATCACAGTTTTAATATTTTTAACTTCAAAAAAATCAGCTTTATCCTGCGACTTTTGAGCAAATTGTTCGACCACAGGCCCGCTGATGAAAGCCACATTATCTTTATATGCCGAAACGAGCCTGTTCGGATTTTTCTTTGAAGTATTTTTAATCATCGAAAACAAGGTCTCCGGCATTTTTTCACCATCGATAATAAATGTTCCGTTAAAAATCTTATGTCTGCAATGCTCCGAATTTACCTGTGCAAAACCATAAACCTCGCTGTCGGTGAGTTTACGGCCGAGTCGTTCGCAAAGCCGGATGAGATAATCAATTTCTTCATCACTCAGCGCCAAACCTTCTTTTTGATTAAATTCACTAATATTTTCTAAAAAGATTACCGGTTCAGCTTGTTTATCAATAAAAAAAATATTCCGGTCAAGTTTATCGTAAACGGCGTTTAGCATAGGGTCAAACTGAGGATCGCTTTTTTCAACCCGTGTAAATCTTTCAATCCGGTTAATTCCCTGAATGCCCATGTTTTGGGTAATTTCAACGGCATTGGTACTCCAGGGAGTTATCATCTCTTTTCTTGGCCCGATAAAGCTTCCGGTGATTTTTTCTTGTTGAATATATTCGGCATTCCCGAATAACCATAGAAGTTTTTTCAGATCGGTTTTACTCGGCTTTACTTCTGAATCAACAACGTAAAATAAATCTTCAGTTCGAAAAAATAGTATCATCTTCAATAACTTAATGACTTTGTAGATTAATTATTTCCAGCTTATTTGTTAATTTATTTCACGTCGATCAAACATTTTATGGATTATTTGGTTAAACTCGGAAAAGTTAAAGGGTTTTGTCATAAAATCATTCATGCCTGCTTTCAAACATTTATTCTGATCTTCATTAGTTGCATTGGCTGTAAGTGCAATAATTTTTGTTTTCTTGTCGTCAGGAAGGTCTTTTTCGTAATTTCTGATTTGCCTCGTAGCTTCAAAACCGTCCATCACAGGCATTTGCAAATCCATAATTATTAGCCTGTAATTATTATCTTTAAACATTTCAAAAGCTTCAAGTCCGTTACCGGCAAGGTCGAAATTTATGTTATTTCTTTTCAGCGTGGCGCTCATAACTTTCTGATTAAGTAAGTTATCTTCCACAATAAGAAATTTCAATTTATCGTCATTTTTTTCAATGATTTTAGGTTCATGTTCAAGTTCCAGGACGAACCAGAAATTTGTTCCCTTTTTAATTTCACTTTCGAAGCCTATTGTGCCGCCCATCATTTCACAGAGACGTTTTGAGATTGCGAGGCCAAGACCGGTTCCGCCATAATTCTGTGAAATTGTCGGGTCGCTTTGTTCGAAATAATTAAAAATATGTTCCCTGGCTCCTTCAGATATTCCGATACCAGTATCCGAAACAGTAAACCTGAATTTTGATTTTGTTTCCGTTTCTTCAAACGTTTCAACAGCAAATTTAATACTACCCTTTTTTGTGAATTTTAAAGCATTATTTATCAGATTGGCAATAATCTGAACTATTCTCAGCGAGTCGCCGTTTATTTTTTTCGGGACATTCGGGTCGATTTTGCATGTTAATGTGTTTCCCTTCTTTTGGGCATCTATTTTGTATAATCTAATAATACTATTGATTTCATCATGAAGATTGAACCAGATTTTCTGTATTTTGATCTGGTTGGCTTCAATTTTTGAAAGGTCAAGTATTTCGTTAATTATCTCAAGAAGTTTTCTTCCTGAATGCTGAATAACTTCAACGTCTTCCTTTTGATCCTCATCCAGGTTGGTTTCCAATAATACTTCAATCATTCCGAGGATCGAATTCATTGGAGTTCTGATTTCGTGGCTCATATTTGCCAGAAAATTTGATTTCGACTGTGTTACTTCTTCTGCTTTTTGTTTGGCAATTATAACTTCTTCGCTGGTTTTTTTTTCTTTAGTAATGTCTCTCATAACCAACTGATAGCCGACATGTTTATAATTGGCATCATAAAGCGCTCTTATTATTGTTGACACCCAAATTTGTTTTCCTTGTGAAACATTCAACCGGTGGTGAATTTTGATTATTGAATTTGTTGGGTTTAAAATTCCCAATGATTTGTTAAATTTCCCCAAATCGTTATTATCAACCCAGTTCAGGATATTCTGGCCTTTAATTGATTCGAATGTTTTTGTAAATGCAATAAGCAAAGCTCGGTTAGCGAAATTTATATAAAAGTTGCTGTCGATACGGCAAATAAGGTCGGTTTGATCCTGAACAATATTTTGGAATTCCTTTTTCGATTGTATTAGCTCATTTTTAATACGGTCGAGGTCAAGGAAAATTGACGCTTTACCTAAAAGGACTTCCTTGTTAAATGGTTTTGTAATATAATCCACAGCCCCTGTGCGATATCCTTTATAAATGCTGTTATTGTCGAAATATACCGCAGTAATAAAAATTATCGGTGTGTGTTGATTACGTCTTCCCTGTCTTATTCTTTCGGCTGTTTCAAAACCATCCATATCCGGCATTTGTACATCAAGCATGATAAGGGCGAAATCGTATTGTCTCACTTTTAGTAACGCATCCTGGCCACTCTGAACACAATACATTTCGGCATTCAGACTTTTTAAATTACCTTTAAGAGTAATTAAATTTTCTTCTATATCGTCAACTAAGAGTATTTTTGGGGTATAAACTAAGTCCATCTGATAATTGATTTTTTCTTATTCTTTAATACTATCAAAATTTTTACAAAATTACATAAAAACCTGATATCTCAAATCCTTTGCTAAAATATGAAATTAAACGCAGGTTTTATATAATAATGTTTTTTTGATAAATAAATTTTGTCAGTAGATAAGAAAGTTGGAATTTTGCATGCTGAAAATTTTTTTGTGAAATAATGCAAAAGGCTACAATTTGCGTTTTTTATAACTTTAAACAGTATAAATTAATGGCCCCATAGTTCAAGGGATAGAATGGAAGTTTCCTAAACTTTAGATCCAGGTTCGAGTCCTGGTGGGGCTACCAAATACACGGTTTAAAATCCTTATATTTTCACATTTTTTCTTTTCGTTCCAATTTCTTTCATTAGTTTGGGTGAGAACGATTAGTAAAACACTATAAAAAAGTTGTAGGTAAGCTGTGAGAACATACTGTTTCAAATTCATATAATTTTCGTAATTTTAGGAAAAATTAAAATAATGATTAATAAAACCAAAATATTAATAGACCTAAAAAGTCATTTAATTAAGAACTACGGCAATTCTGTAAAAGATGTTATTTTGTTTGGTTCTCAAGCACGTGGCGACTCTAAGAAATATTCCGATTATGATGTTTTAATTGTATTAGAAAAAGATTATTCGGGCAAAGATGAAAATCAAATTTTGGATTTGTGTTATGATATTGATTTGAAATATGACATTCTTTTAGATGTTCATTTATTATCAAGTAACGAGATGAAATCTATTCGAGGGAAACAACCTGTTTTTGTAAATGCTATTAAATCTGGGATATACGCATGACAATAGAAAGAAACGACAGAAAAAGTTTAATTAATTATCGGTTGGAGAAGGCAGAAGAAATGATTTTAGATGTTCAATTATTAATTGAGAATGATAGATTACGTTCGGCGGTTAATCGGATTTATTATGGGATGTTTTATTCTCTATTGGCATTAGGATTAGCAAATCAATTTGAGACATCGAAACATGTCCAACTGATTGGTTGGTTCAATAAGAATTTCATCCGTGAGGGTTTAATAGATTCAAAATATGGTAAAATAATCAACAAAGCATTTAACCGGAGAACTACAGGAGATTATGACACCTATATTGAATTCGAGAAGGACATTGTATTTGAGATGTTCAATGAAATGCAAGATTTTATATCGGAAATCAAATCATACCTAAAAATTGATTGAAAATAGCCAGCCTACAACAGCACCTATAACAAATAGCCGCTGTTCTTACTTCGTAGAAAAATTAATTAGTAAATTGAAAAATATAAGTAATTAAGAAAATTAATACGTAAAAAAGCGGCACGCAACATAGCTGCGAACAGTTATTGTACTTATCGAAAAAAACAAAACCGAATTCAACAAACTAACGCAAGGAATCGAAAAAATCTTGACATGTGTTATCTTTTATGATAACTTTGCAAAATGGTAAGAAAGATTGAATTTTATAAAGACTACTTCACTGAATTTTATTCAAAACAAAATGAACGAGTTCAAGAAAAGATTGAATATGTTTTCAAATTGATAAGACATGTTGAAAGAATACCTAAGAAATTTTTTCAACATTTAACTTCAACTGACGGTCTTTATGAAATACGAATTGAGTACCAATCTAATATTTATAGAATTTTCTGTTTCTTTGATAAAGGAAGATTAGTTGTTTTATTGAATTGATTTGAAAAAAAGACAAGAAAAATCCCCAGGAAAGAAATAGAATTGGCAGAAAAACTAAAACAAGAATATTTTAACGAAAAAAAGTAGCGCAATGAAAAATTTTAAAGGGATTAAAGATTTCGATGAACTCTTAAATAAAAAATACGGAAAAGTTGGAACTGAAAAACGAAATGATTTTGAGGAACGTGCTCACATGTTCATAATTAGTGAAATGTTAAAAGAAGCAAGAAAAGAGGCAAAAATAACACAAGAGCAACTTGCTATAAAAGCAGGAACAAAGAAAAGTTACATATCAAAACTTGAAAATGCAAAAGGGAATATTCAACTTTCAACCTTGATTAGAATATTTGAAACAGGACTTGGAAAAAGGATTGGACTAACATTTATGTAATAAATACGCATCATAACAAAGACTCATAGCATCAAACATTGAACGAAACCGTTCCATATCGGATGCAGCAATTTTTTATTATATTTTTAGGATTAATTATTAACTTAAAATATAACAAAAATGAAAAAAAAGATGATTCGTTAAAAGAACGTATGCTCCTTATAATTAGACCGGCAAGAATTTATTGAAAAATATAAAAAATGGAGCAAATTAAACTTGCTCCATTTTTTATGTCGGAGTGGCGAGACTCGAACTCGCGACCTCTAGTCCCCCAGACTAGCACGCTAACCAACTGCGCCACACCCCGATAAAATTATTAAATAACCGGTTTTTTAAACTGACTGCAAATATAGTATATCCTTTTTTACCGAAAATAAATTATTGGGAATATTTTTACCGTGATACCTGAAATTGAAAATGATTTTTATTTTTTAATGATGCAAAAATTGACTTAAAACTTTAGCTCACTTCAGATTAAAAAAAACGATAATATTAAAATAGGGTGTTCACGCCCTTCAAAAAAAATCGTTCTTCAATAAAATTTATAGTAGTTCAAAAGGGCATAAATGCCCTGAAACCGTTCTTTCATCATTTTAATCCCAGCCATGAATGGCCGGGCTATGGATTTCATGGACACCAGAAGAATTTGTAAATCATTTACTCAACTCATTCATATTAAAAAAAATAAGATTATTCCCTTTTTTTTTCAAACATCTTTTATCTTTGCGTGCAAATTTTCAAGCAAATATCCATGAGTAAAAAAAGTGTAGGTTCAATCTCACAAATTATCGGGCCGGTAATTGATGTTTCTTTTGAACAGGATGAAAAACTCCCGAATATATATGACGCATTAGAGGTAACCAGGGAAAACGGGCATGTCATAACTCTTGAGGCTCAACAGGATATAGGTGAAAACACAATCCGGACTATAGCTATGGACTCGACTGACGGTTTACGAAGGGGTTTGAAAGTTGTTAATACAGGCGCGCCTATTTCAATGCCGATAGGAGATGATATTTACGGAAGGCTTTTTAATGTAATTGGAAAGCCTATCGATGGGCTGAAGGATGTTCCCAAAAAAAGATCTTATTCGATTCACCGCGACCCGCCTAAATTTGAAAATCTTACAACAAAAAAAGAAGTGCTTTTTACAGGGATCAAAGTTATCGACCTTATCGAGCCCTATGCAAAAGGCGGAAAAATTGGTTTGTTCGGAGGCGCCGGAGTTGGTAAAACAGTGATAATTATGGAGCTTATCGACAACATCGCTAAATCGTATTCAGGATTATCAGTGTTTGCCGGCGTGGGTGAGCGTACGCGTGAAGGCAACGACCTGCTTCGTGAAATGATCGAATCGAAGGTTATAAAATATGGAGAAGGCTTTATAAAAAATATGGAAAAAGGCGGTTGGGATCTGTCGAAAGTTGATTATAATGAACTTTTAAAATCGCAGGCCACACTGGTATTCGGGCAAATGAACGAGCCGCCTGGCGCCCGCGCAAGGGTAGCCCTTTCGGGTTTGACGCTTGCCGAGTATTTCCGCGATGGCGATGAAAAAACCGGTGGCCGTGATATTTTATTCTTTATCGATAATATTTTCCGTTTTACCCAGGCCGGCTCCGAAGTCTCGGCATTGCTGGGGCGTATGCCGTCTGCCGTAGGGTATCAGCCTACACTTGCTACCGAAATGGGTTTAATGCAGGAACGTATTACTTCAACAAAAAGAGGTTCGATCACTTCAGTGCAAGCAATCTATGTTCCCGCCGACGACCTTACAGACCCGGCCCCGGCAACAACTTTTGCGCACCTTGATGCAACAACAGTTCTGAGTCGTAAAATTGCCGGGCTTGGAATTTATCCTGCCGTTGACCCTCTCGATTCAACATCAAGAATACTATCGCCTGACGTTGTTGGCGAAGAACATTACAACACTGCGCAAAATGTGATAAAAATTCTCCAGCGTTATAAAGACCTGCAGGATATTATCGCTATTCTTGGAATAGATGAATTGTCGGAGGAGGACAAAATAGTCGTTCACCGTGCAAGAAGGGTTCAGCGTTTTCTTTCCCAACCCTTCCACGTTGCCGAACAATTTATCGGAATTCCCGGCACTATTGTCTCTATCGAAGATACTATTAAAGGATTTAACATGATAATGGACGGCAAGGTGGATAAATATCCCGAGGCAGCTTTCAACCTTGTCGGGACAATTGATGAAGCAATAGAAAAAGGTAAAAAAATACTGGAAGAAAGTAAATGATAAGCTTAGAAATAATAACTCCGGACAAAACAATTTTCAAGGGCGAGGTAAAATATATTCAGTTACCCGTTATAGACGGCTCTTTTGGAATACTTGAACACCACGCCCCAATGATCTCCGCCTTGAAGAAAGGACGGATTAAAATCAAAAATAAAAATAATAAAATTGAGTTTATTGAAATTAATGACGGGGTTCTTGAAATACTGAAAAACAAAGCAATTGTTCTGGCTGAATAATATTTCCCGACAGGAAATGATAAAATAAAAATGAGCAATAATTCAAATAAAAGAGTGAAGATTTTCCGTAAAGTCATCCTGATTACAGGATTTTTCATACTACTGATCTTTCCGTTGCTGGCAACCGACCAACATCAGCGAGAAGATGAAACTTGGGAAGAAGAAATAACCGAAGAAGAATACAAAGCCGGCGAGATGATCTTAGAACATGTTCTTGATTCTCATGAATGGCACATACTTAGTATCGGAGATTTTCACCTGACAATTCCATTGCCTGTAATTCTTTATCATAATGGAAAATTACACTGCTTTTTATCGAACAAATTTGAACACGGACATAATCATTATAATAGTTTTGCTATAATAAAAGAGGGTGGGAACAAAGGACAAGTTGTAAAAATTCTTGAAGAGCGATTTATAGATGAAAAAATTATTGTGGCTGACGATAGTCAAAAACTTCCTCTCGATTTTTCAATAACCAAAAATGTACTCGCTATTTTTATTAGCCTGATTTTTATGTGCTGGTTATTTATTTCAATCGCAAAAGCCTATAAAAAAAGAGGAGGTCAGTCGCCAAAAGGCATTCAGTCGGTACTTGAGCCTGTTATTCTTTTCATCAGGAACGACATTGCCAAACCATCTATCGGAGAAAAAAATTATGAAAAATTCATGCCTTATTTACTTACTCTTTTCTTTTTTATCTTTTTAAACAACCTGATCGGGTTGATACCATTTTTTCCCGGTGGCGCCAACGTTACAGGGAATATTGCCGTAACCGGAGTGCTTGCTTTATTCACATTCTTTGTTACTAACTTTGGCGGAAATAAACAGTATTGGAATCATATAGTTAATACACCAAGCGTACCGTGGTGGCTTAAATTTCCTGTTCCGCTTATGCCGGTTGTTGAATTAATTGGATTGATCACCAAACCGTTTGTTCTGATGATTCGTCTTTTTGCAAACATCGCTGCCGGGCATTTCATTGTTCTTGGTTTCATCAGCTTGATCTTTATTTTCGGCCAGGCACATCCGGCCTTAGGATACAGCATATCAATAGTTTCAGTGGCTTTTGCAATTTTTATGAACCTACTCGAAATTCTCGTAGCTTTTATCCAGGCTTATGTTTTTACACTTTTATCAGCGCTTTATTTTGGAATGGCAACTGAAGAAAATCATTAAATAATAAATAAATTATCAATTCATCAAAACCATAATTATGGAATTATTAGCAGTATTGTTACAGGTAGCGACAGATTTGACGCCGATAGCAAAAATGGGAGCCGGATTCGCAGCTGCCATAGTTACAGTCGGCGCCAGTATCAGCATCGCCAGGATAGGTAAAGGGGCTGTCGAATCCGTTGCCCGTCAGCCGGAAGCTACGAGTGAAATCCGTTCGAATATGATCATAGCGGCAGCTCTGATCGAAGGAATTGCATTCTTCGCTATCGTTGTGTGTTTGCTTATTGTATTTCTATAGTAAGCATAAAAATTCCCGCATCCTGACAGTTGGTCAGGATGCTGGGGTTTTAAATGAACAGGAAAGAAATTGGAAATGCATAAAATTTGAAAGTTAATATAAAACAATAAACAATGGAATTAGTTAGTCCGGGTATCGGATTGGTTTTCTGGATGACCCTTGCATTTGGGATAGTTCTTTGGATTCTTAAAAAATTTGCGTGGAAACCAATTATGGAAGCCCTGAAGCAACGTGAAGATTCAATCGACAATGCTCTGCAAGAAGCCGACAAAGCCAGAGAAGAAACAAAAGAGCTGGAGAAAAGAATCGAACAACTTGAAAAAAAAGCAAAACATGAAAGGGATAATATCCTCAGACAGGCTCGCGAAATCAAAAAAGAAGTGATTGAAAAAGCCAGATTGAAAGCCAACGAAGAATCAAACATCATTATTGAGAATGCACTCGAAACAATTGAACACGAAAAAATAGCTGCAATGATCGACCTTAAAAATCAAATAGCAAAATTTTCAATTGAAATTGCTGAAAAACTGCTTACAGAAGAACTTTCTGATAAAGTAAAACAGAAAAAATATGTCGATAAACTTATTACAGAATTTGTTGTAAATTAATTCAGCTAACCTACATTATTAATATCAAATGGATATTACTATAATTTCGAAACGGTATGCGCAAGCGCTTTTTGATCTTGCATTAGAGATGAACAAACTCGAAAGGGTTAGTGAAAATATGAAACTTGTATCAAAAGTTACTAACGAAAACCCACAACTGAGACGCTTGCTTGCAAGCCCTGTAATCTCTATTGGTAAAAAATTAGTTATCCTGAAAAAAATATTTGAAAAACACCTCGATATACTTTCATTCAGATTTATCCAGTTAGTTACAAGAAAAGAACGGCAGATATATCTTAGAAGCATTACCGATAATTTTAATGTTCTTTATAAAAAATATAAAAACATACTTACTGTTCATCTGAAAACAGCTTATAAAATAGATGAGGCAACCATGAGAAAATTACAAATAATTGCCGGGCAGAAGGTAAAAATGAATATAGAGATGATAGAAGAAATAGATAAAAGCCTTATTGGCGGATTTATTATGAATATCGGAGATTACCTGTATGACGCAAGTTTAAAAAAGAAATTCAAACTTTTATCAGAAACGTTTAGTAAAAATTTATACATCGGGGAATTTTAATTTCAAAAAATCAATAAAATATGTCACAGATAAAACCCGCAGAAGTATCGGAAATTTTAAGACAGGAACTGGCAGGCTATAAAACCGAAATCGAACTGGAAGAAATAGGAACGGTTTTACAAATTGGTGATGGCATTGCGCGAATTTACGGTTTGACCAACGTTGAAGCCGGCGAGATGGTTGAATTTGAAAAACACAACCTGGCAGGCATAGCTTTGAATCTTGAACAGGATAATGTCGGTGTAGTACTTCTTGGCGAATCTCATGATATTAACGAAGGCGACATTGTAAAACGCACCGGCAGGATTGCTTCGATAAATGTGGGCTACGGTATGCTCGGAAGAGTAATCAACACCCTTGGTGAACCTATCGATGGAAAAGGCGAAATCAAAGGTGAAACATGGGAACTACCACTCGAACGAAAAGCTCCGGGAGTAATTTTTCGTCAGCCGGTAAATGAACCGCTTCAAACCGGACTAAAGGCTGTAGATGCAATGATCCCGATAGGAAGAGGACAACGCGAATTGATAATCGGCGACCGTCAGACAGGTAAAACAGCAATTGCTATCGACACGATAATAAACCAAAAAGAATTCTACGATAATAACGAACCTGTTTACTGTATTTATGTTGCTATAGGGCAAAAAGGCTCAACAGTGGCAAATATTGTAGAAACCCTTAAAGAGAAAGGCGCTTTGAGATACACAATTGTTATATCGTCCACTGCTTCCGAACCTGCTGCAATGCAATTTTATTCAGCGTTTGCCGGCGCAACTATTGGCGAGTTTTTCCGCGACAGCGGCCATCCGGCATTAGTAATTTACGATGATCTGTCGAAGCAGGCGGTAGCTTACCGTGAAGTATCGCTATTGCTACGTCGCCCACCGGGACGAGAAGCTTACCCGGGCGATGTGTTTTATCTGCACTCAAGACTCCTCGAAAGAGCTGCCAAAATAATTGAATCCGACAAAATAGCACGGCAAATGAACGACCTTCCGGAATCGATAAAACATTTGGTTAAAGGAGGCGGTTCACTAACTGCTCTGCCCATTATCGAAACACAAGCCGGAGACGTATCTGCGTATATCCCGACAAACGTTATCTCTATCACCGACGGCCAGATATTCCTTGAGTCAAGTCTTTTTAATTCGGGTATCCGGCCTGCCATCAATGTTGGCATTTCGGTTTCGAGGGTTGGAGGTAATGCTCAGATAAAATCAATGAAAAAAGTGGCTGGAACACTTAAACTTGACCAAGCGCAATTTAGCGAACTCGAAGCTTTTGCAAAATTTGGCTCCGAACTCGATGCTGCTACTATGGCAGTGTTGGAAAAAGGGCGGAGAAATGTTGAGATACTCAAACAGGCTCAATATTCACCTCTGCCGGTTGAAAAACAAATAGCTATTATTTTCTGTGGTACAAAAAATTTACTGAAAAATATTCCTCTTAAAGACGTCAAAAATTTTGAAGTAGAATATTTGCACTTTCTTGAAATCCACCACAAACATTTACTATTAAATCTGAGAGAAGGAAAATTGTCGGATAAAGACATGATAACATTGGAAAAAGTGGCCAGGGAGATAGCTGTTAAGCATGAAAAATATTAAAATATGCTAAGTTTAAAAGAAGTCAGGTTACGGATTGAAACGGTAAAATCCACACAGCAGATCACCAGAGCTATGAAAATGGTGGCCGCAGCAAAACTGAGGAAGGCACAAAATGCCATTCTTGCCCTTCGGCCTTATGCCGCCAAGATGGCTGAAATAATTCAAAACATTAGTGCAACGCTCGATGACTCGCACGAAAGCGTTTTCTCGGAAGTCAGGGAAGCTGAAAACATTCTGATTTTAGTAGTGTCCTCAAACAGGGGACTTTGCGGGCCATTTAATGCAAATATTTCTAAAGCTGCTCTACGATTTATCGTTGAGAAATACACAAAACAACTCCTTGCAGGTAATGTTGATGTTTTAACAATCGGCAAAAAAGGACACGATTTTATTACAAACCGGAATTTCAGGGTTACCGAATCAAATAATGATATTCTCGAAAAACTGACATTTGAATCGGTATCACCGTTTGCCGAAAGGTTAATGGCTGACTTTGCAAACAAAAAACACGACCGCATAATTTTTTTGTACAACCAGTTTAAAAATGCGGCGATACATATATTAAAAATTGAACAGTTCCTCCCGATAGTGAATGAAACCCCTGAAGAACAATTTTTATTACATCGTCATCCGGATTTTATTTTTGAACCCTCGAAAAATGAAATCATTTCCGAACTTATTCCAAAATCACTGAAAACACAGCTTTATAAAATCTTACTCGATTCACTTGCTTCTGAACACGGCGCAAGAATGACTGCCATGCATATTGCTACCGACAATGCGCAAGAACTTCTCAAAGAACTCAGACTCACTTATAATAAAGCCCGCCAGGCAACCATTACAAATGAAATTCTTGAAATTGTTAGCGGCGCCGAAGCATTGAAATAAAAAATGCTGATTTACTCCATAATTACTTTTCCCTTGATCTGTAAGATTTGAGGGTTGTCGTTTGCATTTGTTTTTATTGTAACAGTTTTTCTGAAATTTCCTTTTCCTCTTGCATTATAGGTTACCGAAATTGTTATTGACTTTCCCGGAAGGATCGGCTCGTGTGAATATTTCAGGTTTGTGCAACCGCATGAAGCCTTTGCATAAGTGATGATCAGCGGTTCGTTGCCATCGTTTGTAAGAATGAATTCAGCGGTCTGAGGCTCTTTGTATTTAATATCTCCGAAATCATAAGTTGTTTTGTCCCATGAAGACTTTGGCCCCATGATTATTGTTTCAGACTCTGTTTTATCATTTTCTGTTTGTAAACTCTGGGCAGGAACAGACAAACCTACAGCAAGCATAATTGCCATTGTTAAAATAAAAGTTTTTTTCATCTCACATAATTTTTTAGATTATATTAAAATATTTCATCGACAAAAGTCTTTAATTATATCCGAAAAGCATGTTAATAAAAAGTAAAACTATGTTAATGAAATGTAAATTTTTATTATCAAACCAAAAATCAGAGTATCTTTACCTTATAAAAAAAATTTAATTTATTATGTAATGAAGCGCAACAACATCAGATTTATTGTAATTCTTGGCACCTTTGCAATCACGGGAATAATCATCGTGCAGATTTATTGGCTTCAGAAAGCCTGGAATACTAAAGAGAAACAATTTAATCAAACAATTTTTATTGCGCTGAAAAGTGTTGCCGAAAAAATGTCTGTTTACAATCAGACATTATTGCCAAACGAAAATCCTGTAAACCAGCTTTCTTCAAACTATTTCGTTGTGAACATCAATAGCGTTATCGATGCAAATATTCTTGAATATTATCTGAAAACAGAATTCGACAAACTCAATATTAAAACCGATTATGAATACGCCATTTACGATTGCCACAACGATAAAATGGTATATGGAAATTTCATCTCACCAAAAGGAAAACCTATAGAACCTACCACAAACCTTCCCAAATACAGCGACTATGTTTACTATTTTGGAATAAATTTCCCCTCGAAAAAAAATTATCTTGCCGGCGATATGACTATCTGGATTGTTTTTTCATCCATACTGCTTGTTTCGGTGATTTTTTTCAGCTACGCAATTTTTGTTATTCTGAAACAAAAAAGACTCTCGGAATTGCAGAAAGACTTTATAAACAACATGACACATGAATTTAAAACTCCGATAGCAAGCATTAATATTTCATCCGACGTTATCACCAAACCGGATATTCTTAAAAATCCCGAACGTTTATTCAACTATGGAAAAATTATCAAGCAGGAAAACAACCGCCTTAATAACCAGGTCGAAAAAGTGCTTCAGATAGCCAGAATAGAAACAAGCGGGTTTGAACTGAAAAAGGAAAAAATCAATCTAAACGAACTAATCGAAAATGTGGCTAAAAACTGCAAACACAACAACAATAAAAATAACAAACAAATCACTACCGATCTCGATCCATCAATAGAACACGTTATTGCAGATCGTTTGCATCTGACTAATATTTTATACAATTTGCTCGATAATGCTTTTAAATACTCAGGGCAAAATCCAAATATTAATTTTGTAACCGGAAAGAATAAAAATAGTGTTTTAATAAAAATAGAAGATAATGGCCAGGGTATAAGTCGCGAATACCAGAAAAAGATATTCAATAAGTTCTTCAGGATACCGACGGGAAATGTTCATGATGTGAAAGGCTTCGGCCTGGGTTTGTATTATGTAAAAAATATTTGCAAAGCTCATAGATGGAAAATTTCTTTAGAAAGCGAATTAAACAAAGGTTCAAAATTTATTATTGAAATACCCTCACTATAAAAAAAGACAAAAGGAATACAAACAAGCTAAAAAATTTTTAACTGATGAAAAGTAAAGCAAAAATATTATATGTTGAAGATGATCTGACACTTTCTTTTGTTACCAGAGATAACCTTGAACTTCAGGGTTATTCTATTGATTTTTGCGAAGACGGACTTGAAGCCATTAAAAAATTTAAAGCAAACAAATACGATTTATGCATTCTCGATGTGATGTTGCCAAAAATGGATGGGTTTACTCTTGCAGTTAAAATAAGAGAAATGAATGAAGAAATCCCGATAATCTTTCTAACGGCAAAATCAACAAAAGAAGATAAAATTTACGGGCTTAGACTTGGAGCTGATGATTACATTACCAAGCCATTCAGCATTGAAGAACTGATCCTTAAAATTGAAGTTTTTCTGAAAAGAAGCGGAAGTAGTATAAAAGAAAAAATAGAAACTACAATTTTCAGGATAGGACATTTTACATTCGACAGCCTGAACCAAAAACTTATAAGCCCCGAAAAAAGCAGTCAACTTACACATCGTGAAGCCGAGCTATTCAACCTTTTTATAAAAAATGCGGATAAGATAATTAAGCGTGATGATATCCTGAACAAGGTTTGGGGTAATGATCACTTTTTTGCCAGCCGTAGCCTCGATGTTTTTATTTCAAGATTAAGAAAATACCTGAAATCCGACCCTGATATAAAAATTGAAAACATACATAATGTTGGTTACAGGCTAAAAACAAAATGATTTTAGAATACCGATTAACGATTTTTGATTTTAGAATTAATGATGAAATATGATATTAGATTAAAGAACAGATATATAATTCTAATGTAATATTCTAAAAATCTGCAATCAACTTGCCCCGTACCTTTAGCGTATCGCGGTTAATATTTGTTGGATGAAAAGAAAACCGGTATTTGCTCTTTCAGATGATTATTAATCTCCAAAAAAGTTTTTTACTATCAATATTTTCTAATTCTTATTTTGTGGCTTTTAAAAATTCAGGTGTTTCAAAATATTTTATAAATTCTCTATCCTGAACTGCTTCCTTGCGGTATTTCGGATTTGCTTTGATTGACTTTTTCAGGTTTGCATACATTAAGACTTCATTACCCGTTCTTGCTCCAACTACTGCAAGTAAATAATAAGTAGCGCCATTTTTTCTTGCACATTCAAGGTTTGCTGCTGCGCCTGAATTGTTTCCGGCAAGCAATTGAGCAAGAGCAACATTGTAGTTGCATTTCACACCGCTAAATCTTTTTAAAGCCATTGAATAATCACCTTTTGTTATTGAAATGACACCAAGATTATAGCTATTGTTGACACCCATTTTTTCAGCATTTATAAAATACTTTTCTGCAGCAGTGTAATTTTTATTATATGCGAAAGCAACGCCAAGGTTAGTAGAAACAATACCATTATTTTTACTCAGCACTTCGGCTTTTTCAAGAATTTTAAGCGCCTCTTTCACTTTTCCAAGTTTCAATGCCACATATCCTGCATTGTTGAAACCCTTCCAGCTTCTTGGGAAATTTGACATTGCAGCTTTATAAATACGATACTGTGTATTCCATTCGTCTGTCAATGTTCCTGCGTACAGAAGTTCTTCCTCGGTGAGTTCTTTTGGATTTGATGTAGCCAGCCTTGCTATTTCTTCATCTGTTTTTTTCGGTTCATAACAAAAAACAGTAATTTCAGATCTCCTCAAAGGCGGCAGAATAAATTCCTCGAGTTCAGGATAAATATTGATCATATTTCTGATTTCCTGTTCTCTTTTCAAAGGATCAGAAGATTTAACAACATTCACGATAGGGCGTTTATCTTTAATCTTTGATTTTTCTACAACATTAAGGAAACCGTTCCAGTCGGGGCCGCGACCTGTAATTCTGAAATTAATATCTGTCTTCGGGTTTTTAAATTCAACCTTAGTATCTTTTTCGCGGGCGATTTTTTTAAACTGCTTGCAAAGATATTTTTCTGCAGTTATTGCTCTGTTTTCTGAAAGACCGTCGTTAAATGATTCCTCACCTTCCGGCGACGCCCATCCGTTTATTTCAATACCTCTGATTTTCCAGCCCTGGCTAACAAAATCATTTACTTTGCCAAGCTGTTCAAATATTTTGTGTTCTTTGTTTAGTTTTAGGTTTTTATTAAAATTATAAAGATTTTTAGCAAAATAAATTTTTGCGCTTTCACTAACTATTGTTTGTTTCTGATATCCGTGAGGAGCTATTTTAAGCAAATCTACTTCTATCTCAATCTGCGCTTCATATATCTCCATAAGAATATTGCCACGACTGTCTCTTTCAATTATCTCTTCGCCAATTTCAATAACCTCCCTGACTTCATTTTCAACTTCAATTCTTGTTGAAGTATAAATTACACCGTCAGCCAGTTTGGTGGTTCCCAGTTCGGCGGCTTTTAGCTTAAGCATAATATCTTCGCGGGTTTCACCAATTTTTAATGACTCTTTTGCCATAAATACAATTGGTGTAACTAAAAGCACCGATGTATTCATATCCGGGTGATAATTAATTTCATCAGAATACGAAAAGCTGCCTCCATTTTTATAGCTGATTTCTATACCTTCGCCTTCAACTTTTTCGCCTTTCAATAAAATCGGTTTTAATTCCGTAACGCCATTCTCATACTTTAATACAGGCGCAAAATAAATTGCTGCCTTCGTGTTAAAAAACTTCGGAGGGATGTTTCCTTCTATCGACACAGCTATCTTCCCACCATTAGTTTCAAGCACCTCTGGGGTAACCTGGTATGAAATAGTTTCATAATTTTTGGTCATTTTTTGCAGACCACTGCAACTGGCAAGTACAACAGCTATGATGATTAATCCTGCCAAATTCAGATAGGTAAGTTTTCTTTTCATTTTATATAAATTTATTGTTTATAGATTAATACATTTTATTAAAAGTGGCAAATATACAAACATTTGTAAACGTAAAACAAATTTTTTATAGAAATATTTATTTTTCTTTTCCGGCAAATTTTTTATAAATTTCCCAGATCACAATTCCGGCGCATACGGAAATATTCAGAGAGTGCTTGGTGCCGAACTGAGGAATTTCGATACAACCGTCAATCAACGGGATGATTTCATCTGAAATACCCTTAACCTCATGCCCAAATACTACGGCAATTTTTTCATCCTTTTTAATAAAAAGCTCACCGGGTTGAATACTCTCGTCAACCTGTTCAACAGCAAAAACCCTGTATCCGTCAGATTTTAGTTTTTTAACAGCTTTAACGGTTTCCGAAAAATATTCCCAGTCAACTGATTCGGTAGCGCCAAGCGCAGTTTTATGAATATCCTTATTGGGAGGAGTTGCAGTTATCCCACATAAATAAATTTTATCCACCAAAAAAGCATCGGAAGTACGAAAAACCGAACCAATATTATTTAAACTCCTAACATTATCGAGAACCACTATACAGGGTAGTTTCCTGGCTTTCTTGAATTCCCCGACAGTCAGACGATTAAGCTCATTATTTTGCAATTCCCTCATAGCTAAATATCCGGTTTTCCAATTGTGCAACAAAATTATTAACATTCGTTAAAAATTCTTCCCAGCGCCTCAAAATAAATTTTAGTCAAATAATGCCACGCCTGCACCTTCTTTTCATATAATAAAACTCCTGAATGATTAATATTTACATCTTTTTCTTTATTGTCATTATATGATATTCAAGGTCAATAAGGATTGTATTAATTAATATTATCTTTTTTGCGAACGTGTTTTTTTTATTGGTTTTTGTTGTCAGATCAATAATATCTACATGAAATATTTCAGGAATTCCGTTTATTTTATCAAGAGTATCTTCCTGTTCTTCTTCCCCCAAAAACCCTTGATACAGAAGAAAATAATTTGCCATTAAAGGATTTTCCTGCATTAATTTACTTATCAGATAAATATATCTTGTATTGTCGTTTTTAAAATAATAGAATGAAAATATCTCAGGTGGTTTTTTATCCGAAGAAAATACAGATAAATCTTTTTCTTTTTCCAGACATAAATCAAGATTTTTATTAAGATGATAAGCCAGTTTAAAATCAGGTAATGAGGTAACAATATCGAAAATTGTAAAATCTTTGTGCAATCCGGTTACCGGTGAAAGTTTTTTCTTTTTCATTGCTGTTCAAGATTCTTTTTCATTTATGACAATATTGTTGGTTTTTTCAAAATCCATAAGGTAGTGCTTAATTCCGGCTTCTATAAAAATATCCCCCTTTTTCCTGAAGCCTTGTCTTTCGTAATATGGAACAGCTTTAAGCTGGGAGTGTAGATAAATTTTATCTGATAATGGAATTACGTCGCTGAGTATTCTTTTCAAAAGTTCTGTTCCTAATCCCCGGTTGCGGTATTTAGGCAAAGTGGCAAAACGTTCGAGTTTAATTCCTTTTTGCGTGTATCGCCACCGGCCTGTACCGACTGGTTTATTATCAATAATGATCAGGTAGTGTGTGCACTTCTCCTCGTTTTCGTATTCAAGAGAGGGATCGACATTTTGTTCCTGAACAAAAACTTTGTTTCTTATATCAAAAGCCTTTTCGCTTAATTCTTTATCTGAAACCTGAAATTTTACAATCTTGATCATTGTGGACAGAAAAAAAGCAATCACTCATGGACTGCTTTTGTAATATTTTTATTTGTTTCCGTTATACGCCCATTTTACATAAATTGCGCCCCATGTAAATCCGCCTCCGAAAGCTGAAAGGATAATTTTATCTCCCTTTTTCAATTTATCCTCCCATTCCCACAAGCAAAGCGGTATAGTTGCAGAAGTGGTGTTTCCGTAATTTTGGATATTGATCATCACCTGTTCTTTTCTAATCCCCATTCTTCTGGCGGTTGCTTCAATTATCCTGAGGTTTGCCTGGTGAGGAACCAGCCAGGTAAGTTCATCCGGAGCAATGTTGTGCTTTTTCATCATTTCGACCGAAACATCAGCCATTTTCGACACGGCAAATTTGAACACAGCCTGTCCTTCCTGATACACATAATGTTCGCGGGCATCAACCGTTTCATGAGAAGCAGGCTTCACCGAGCCACCTGCTTTTTGATGAAGATACCTACATCCAGCGCCATTCGAAAAATGTATCGAATCGATTATCCCGACATCTTCGGTTGTCGGTTCCAGTAAAATTGCACCGGCGGCATCGCCAAAGATCACGCAGGTTGTTCTGTCGGTATAATCAGTGATTGATGACATCTTATCGGCGCCAACGATTATAACTTTTTTATACTGGCCCGACTCAACAAATTTTGCCCCGGTGGTTATGGCGTATATCAAACTGGAACAGGCTGCGTTGATATCATAGCTGAAGGCGTTTTTTATACCGGTTTTATCGCTGATGATATTTGCCGTGGCGGGGAACTGCATATCGCCGGTTACGGTTGCACAAATAAGTAAATCAATTTCATCAGGGTTTGTTCCTGTCTTTTCCAGAAGTCCTTTCACAGCTTCAGCGCCCATGTCGGAGGTTCCTAAGCCTTTTCCTTTTAGGATGTGTCTTTTTTTAACACCTGTACGTGTGGTAATCCAGTCGTCAGAAGTATCTACCATATTAGCCAGCTCCTGGTTTGTGAGAATATATTCCGGAACCCATGCATTAATTCCTGTAATAGCAGCTCTTCTTTTTATCATTTTGAATAGCTATTAATGAGTATATTTTTTAAATGCCCTTTTAACCTTTGTTGAAAGTTTGGCATAATAAATTTCCTTCGATAAAAGTATCATGTTTTTAATTGCAACGGCATTGGAAATACCATGACCGATAACAACCGATGAATTCACACCAAGTATCGGGCTGCCGCCGTAATTTTCGTAATTAAATCGGCGAAAATAATCGTCGAGCAATCCGCGTTTTTGCATTAGCCGGTACATTGCTTCAATTTGCTTTAATACTATATTTCCGATGAATCCGTCGCATATTATTACATCAACTTTTGCACTGAAAATATCACGACTTTCGATATTTCCATAAAAACAAAAATCCCTTGAATCTTTCATTAAATGAAAAGCCGACTGACACAACAGATTGCCTTTTCCATCCTCATCACCGATATTCAGCAATCCAACTTTTGGTTTCTTGATATTGAAAATATTTTTTGCATAAATTGACCCCAGCAGCGCAAACTGGTATAATACATCGGGTTTGGAATCGGGGTTTGTTCCGATGTCGAGTATCAGGCTATCGCCTCCTTTTTCCTGTGGGATGAAAGCTGAAGTAGCCGGACGTATCACACCCGGAATATTACCGACACTGTACATTGCGCCAACGAGAGTAGCGCCTGAATTGCCGGCGCTTGAAAACGACTGTATTTTCTTATTTTTTAATAGTCTGAAACCGATGGAGATACTCGAATCGGGTTTGTTCGAGAAAGCTTTGATCGGGCGCTCATCCATTCTAATGGCCTGAGCTGCGTGTATAATCTCAAATTTTAAAGGGTCAAAATTCTTTTCTTTAATTGTTGATTCAATAATTCCTTTATCGCCAATTAAAACAATTTTATCATTTTCCGGCAGAAAAGTATATGCGAGAATTGCGCCATCAATTGTTGCAACCGGCGCAAAATCACCACCCATAACGTCTAATCCGATTTTCATCAGTATAAAATAGTTCTTGAATTTTTAAAATCCCGGTTATTCTGTTTCGCTTCTTTGCATCACCAGTTTTCCTTTGTAATACAAATCGTCGTCAACCCAGTATGCTCTGTGATACACATGCACTGTGCCGGTAGTCGGGCATTTTGCCAGTGTCGGCAATGTGGCTGTATAATGAGTGCGCCTTTTGTCTCTTCTGGTTTTCGATATTTTTCTTTTCGGATGAGCCATTTTATAAATATTTTTTTCTATTATGATTTACTTTTTGTTTTTAATTTCAACAAAGTTTCCCAGCGCGGGTCAGGTTTCTGATGATGCCTGTGCTTCTCAATTTTTCTGATCATCTCCTGATTGCATCCGTCCTCTCCGTTTTTTTTTACAGGATGAATTTTCTGCATCGGAATATTCAGAATGATAAACTCATAAATAAACCGGCTTACATCTATCTGATGTTCATTTTCAGGAATGATCTGTACTTCGTCTGATTCTTCTCTCCATTCATCTCCAAATTTGATCATCAGTTTTTCGGTTCCCGAAATAGGAAGATCAAATTTTTCAAGACACCTGTCGCACACAACTTCAACAACGCCCTTAATTCTGAAATCGAGGATGAACATCCGTTCCTGTTTTGTAAATTTGAGATCAATCCTGATGTTTCCTCTTTTTATTTCAGAGTATTCAAACTTTGTAAAGAACTGGTCGTTTACTTCAAAATCAAAGTAATGAACTCCAGGCTTCAGCCCGCTGAACGGGATTACAAACTGTTTTAAGTAATCCACTGTTTTTTACTTTAAAAAATTGGGCGGCAAAAATAAAAATTAATATTATTAATAACAAATAATTATTATAACTATTCTGTTTACAAAATGCGGAGCTTAATTTTTGTTCTGCCCGAAGTTCCGAAAAGAAACTCATATATTTGCTCCTTGTTAATAAATTCTCACCTAATTCTACTTTGGTAAATCAACTCATTCAGTTTTATAATATCTCATAATATCT
>CBDUSJ010000002.1:0-26230 GCA_965369845.1 uncultured bacterium
GATAAACATATCAGAAAATTATCTGGAAAGCAATAAGAATAATTATCTCAAGAGTTGAGGCAGTAAAACCTGCGGCAAATATCCCTATATTTACCTTCTTCATAAAAATAAGCAATAAAAAAAATAAAGCCACAGTTACGGTAAAAATTATTCTTGCATCGGCGCCGAACCACGAAAGCCAGTAAGAGATTTGTTCAAAATAAGCTGCCGGCGCAAAATCCCTGTTTAACGAAGTTATATCCTCAATGTTATCTGTAATTATTTTACTACGGTTTTTGATAAGCCCGTCATCAAGATAATAAAAATTAACATATTCGTTTTGAATTCCTTCTTTCTCAATCAGCTCGGCAATATTTATTTTTAAGACTGAATCAGAAGCCAGGAAGTAGTTTTTACCTCCGGGGATAATAAGAACGTTGTTAAAAACATTTTTTAAAACATTAAAAATCGTACCGTGAAGCCTGCGGGAACTTTCGTTCATATAATTTCCGCCGCCGCTTTCCAGCGAAGTACAAACGATTCCACCGGGAGACATTTTTTTCTTCAGGCGTTCAAAAAATTCAACTGTATAAAAACGGTTTAACTGTGCAGTAGCTGGAGGGGGTATATTTAACAATACAACATCATATAAGGAATTTGTTTTCTTGATAAAAGCTCTCGGGTCTTCATTTATAACTTTTATCTTTTCGTTTTCCTTCCATCCGGCGAATCTTTTACCTGTTTCAATCACAGCGGGATTAACTTCTACATAATCAACATTTTTTACAGGATACTTTAAAATTTCATCGGTTTTGCCCGAAACGCCGCCTGAAACCAGTAAAACATTAGCAGCATCGGGTTTCTGGATCATGGCATAATGTACTGATTCTTCATTTACGACAATATTTTTTGTTGAAAAAAAATGAATACCATTCTCAAAAAAATTTACTTGTCCGGCCGCCTTTGTAACAAGCAGGTTTCCATAAGGCGTATCGTGCATGTATAATATTTCCTGGTTTTTATAAATATATGATTTTGAAATTTTGTCAAAGTCAAAAACAAGGTTCAGGATTATCAGAATAAATAAAATTGCAGAGATCAGATAAGGCCGGAAACTTTTCCCTCTGATACTTATTTGAACGAGTAAAGCCGCTGAAAGATTTACAACCGCCAGGCACAAAAGACCCTGAAAGGTGGTAAAAAAAACCAGGAAAATAAAAGTAAAAACCAATCCGCCGGCAACGCTCCCGACAGCCTCGATGGAATAAACCCTGAAAATCATCGAGCGTCCCGACAAGCGGGAAACCTCTTTTGAAAAGAGAGTAAACAAAAAACCCGAACAAAGGCAATATGGAAGCATAAGCAGGAATGATCCCCATAAAACATCAAAAAATCCCGGCAATGCTCCCGGAGGATAAATCAAATCTTTAAAATAATAAATTGCAAAAACTGTAAAAAAAGGTAACAGCGCCAATAAAATCTGAAAGAAAATTATTTTGATAAGAGGTTTTTTATTTGCGCCGGCGCCTTTTCCCAAAAATGCGCCCAAAGCGGTTATCAGCATCCAGTTGCAAAGCAAACAACCTATAACCAGTTCATTCCCCTGGAAAATATTTAAAAATTCCCGTAACAGAATAATCTGCGTAATTAGCGCGCTAAAACCAACCGCAACAATAGAAATTTTTAAATTTTTCTCAGTTGTTAATAACATTTTGTATATTTGTTTGAAAATAGAATTCTTTAGTAATTATTATCAATTTTTCAAAATTAGTTAAAAAATGAAAAATTACAGGTCAAATTTAGTATTGTTTCTTTATTTAATTTTTATCGCTATGTCTTGCACAGGTCAGAATCAGAAAAAAGAACAAAAACAGGTAAACCGTAATCCTGTTGTCGCCGGCCGGTTTTATCCATCCAATCCGGCAGAACTTAATAAGGAACTTGCCACTTTGTACGGGAAAGCCCTGCCGGGGCGTGAAGAAAATGTGCTCGCAATAATAGCGCCACACGCAGGTTATGTGTTTTCGGGGGAAGTTGCCGCAACAAGTTTTAACCAGATAAACGGGAAGAAAAATTACAAGGATATTTTTCTTATTGGTCCGAGTCACCGGGTAAGTTTTCCGGGAGCTTCAATTTACGACTGCGGCGATTATATCACGCCTCTTGGGACAGTTGAAGTTGACATTGAACTTGCGCGGAAACTTAACGAAGAAAACAAAGCATTTTCTTACTATCCCGAAGCGCATAATAATGAACACTGCTTAGAAGTTCTGTTGCCTTTTCTGCAGTATAAAATGAAAACTGACTTTAAGATTGTTCCCATAATTATCGGGACGCAATCGGAGAAAACCATCCTTAAAATTGCAGAGGTTCTTAAACCTTATTTTAACGATGAAAATTTATTTATTATTAGCAGCGATTTTTCGCACTATCCGAAATACGACGATGCTGTTAAAATTGATAAAGCAACAGCCGATGCAATTGTTTCCAATTCGCCTGAAAAATTATTGAAAACGCTTAATGAAAATGCCGGAAAAAATATACCAAACCTTGTAACAAGCCTTTGCGGGCAGAGCGCTGTATTGACACTTTTAAATATTACAAAAAATATGGCGGATGTTAAAATAACTTCCTTGCAGTACAAAAATTCAGGCGATGTAGCGATGGGCGACAAAAGCCAGGTAGTTGGTTATTATTCCATCATCGTAACCGAAAAACAAAATGAAACAGGTTTTAAACTAACTGAAAAAGACAAGAAAGACTTGCTTGGTGTTGCGCGTCTGACGATTGAAAAATTCATTAAAGAAAAGACTGTTCCCAAAATTGACGCATCCGGTTTTTCCGAGAACTTAAAGACTCCGTGCGGCGCTTTTGTAACGTTGCACAAAAACGGAAATTTGCGAGGATGTATCGGGAATTTTAGTCCTGATGAGCCGTTGTATCTTGTGGTTCGCGAAATGGCGATTTCTGCATCATCGAAAGATTACAGGTTTTCAAAAGTAAAACCCTCGGAAGTGGACAAACTTGAAATTGAGATTTCGGTGTTGACACCGATGAAAAAAATCGAATCCATCGATGAAATTGAGCTTGGCAAACACGGTATTTATATCAAGAAGGGTTGGAATTCCGGCACATTCCTTCCACAGGTAGCCACGCAAACGGGGTGGGACAAAGAAGAGTTTCTCGGCCATTGCGCCCGCGATAAAGCCGGTATTGGCTGGGATGGCTGGAAAAACGCAGATGTTTTTGTGTATGAAGCCATTGTTTTTGGTGAAGGTGAATAATACAAAATTTGTTTTATTTTGAAGATTGAAGATATAAAAAATATTTTAAAGAAAAAAACTGTCGGGATTGCCGGCTGTGGAGGCCTTGGGTCGAATTGTGCCGTAGCTCTTGCCAGGGTCGGAATAGGCAAACTGATAATAATAGATTTTGATGTTGTTGATATTTCTAATCTGAACAGGCAATATTATTTTATCGAGCAGCTTGGGCAAAAAAAAGTATTTGCCCTTGAAGAAAATCTGAAAAAGATCAGTCCTTCGGTTGAAATTATAAAATATGATATGAAACTTAAGCTTGTTGAAATTATAAAAATATTTAATACCTGCGATTTAATTATCGAAGCATTTGACTTAGCCGAAATGAAAGAAATGATAATTGAGGCCGTTTTGTCAAATATGCCCGATAAGCCGTTAATAATCGGGAATGGCATGGCAGGTTGGGGAAACAACGACTCAATAAAAACTATTGAACTCAATAAAAATCTTTATGTGTGTGGAGATAATATCAGTGGAATTTCGGAAGAACTCCCACCTTTAGCTCCACGGGTTGGGATTGTTGCTAACATGCAGGCTAACCTTGCGCTTGAACTTTTATTGAAAAACCAGTAACTAATTCCGAATAATATGAAAATAACTCTGAATAACCGGCCGGAAATTTATGAAGAAGACAAACTTACTTTTTCTGAATTAATAATAAAAAAGAACTTCACATTCAAATTCCTGGTTACTAAACTAAATGGAAAGGTGGTTAAAAAAGATGTGCGGGCTAAAACAATAATTCGGGATGGTGATGATGTTGCTGTTTTACATCTTATAAGTGGTGGCTGATGGTATTATTTTTTCTAACAAAACACTTGATCATTTCAATAGTGTCCGTTTTTGCTTCGATATAACCCATGTGTCCTACATTTCCCATGATAAGTATTTCCGAATGATGGGGAAGAATAGCCTGTGCCATAATTTTTTGAACAGGAATCCTGGTGTCTTCTTTTCCTGCAATAAACAGAACAGGTTTTTTAGTTTTTAATAAAAGGTCAATTTTTCCATCTCTTTGCTTCATGCCCTCAAGTGAGGCAATAATACTTCCGGAAGAAATTTTTAATGAATCATTTATAAGCAGATCTATTTCATTTGAATATTTTACAACATTATCTTCAGCAAACAGGTCGGGGATAAATTGTTTGATGAATCCTGTCCGGTTTAGTTTTATAATATTTATTGTCCTTCTCCGGTTTTCTTTTGCTTCCATGGTGTCAGCAGACGCATGAGAATGGAACAGGCCGAAACCTTTGACCATTTCAGGATAATTTTTCACAAACTCCAAAGTAACGTATCCCCCCATCGAATGGCCAACCATTACACAATTTTTTACAGAGAGATGATCAAGAACTGCCTTAACCGAATCTGCAAATAATTTCATGGTATGAACTTCCTCCACAAGCTCGCTTTGCCCGTATCCCGGAAGATCAATTCTGATAACTCTGAATTCTTTGGATAATTCCCTTGCAAAATCATCCCACATCAACATCGATTCAAGAAAACCATGAATTAAAACAAGCGGGTTCCCTTTTCCATCATCCTTGTAAAAAATAGCTTTATTCTTAAAATTATTTTTTTTCGGCATTTTTTTATTGTTTAATTATTGTCCATCCATAAAGTCTTAAATTGAAATGTTTTTGACACGAATTACACTAATTTTCACTATTTTAATTAGTGTAAATTTGTGAAATTTGTGTCTTTTTATAAGTTTATGGATGAACACTAATTAGTTATTTCCATAATAGCCTCAATTTCATCAATCTCCCTCGGGATTGCTGCAGTCAGATCGAAAGGTCCGTTTTCGGTTATCAGAATATTATTTTCGATACGAATTCCGATTCCCTCTTCCCCGATATAAATTCCGGGTTCGCAAGTAAAAACATTTCCCGGCCTGAAAGGTTCATATTTTAATCCGAGGTCATGAACATCAAGTCCAAGATGATGAGCAGTTCCATGCATCAAATATTTTTTGTACAGCGGTTTTTCTGTATCCTGTTTTTTTACTTCACTACGAGTAAACAAGCCAATCCTGATCATTTCTTCTTCCATCCATTTATTAACTTTTTTATTATATTTTTCCATCGTATTTCCGGGATAAAATTCTTCGATAGCCCGTTTCTGAATCCGTAACACTACTTCGTACAATTCGCGCTGACGTGGAGAGAATTTTCCATTTACAGGAATTGTGCGCGAAATATCAGCGGCATAATTTGCATACTCGGCGCCAAAATCAAATAAAACAAGATCACCATCTTTACACTCATCATCATTTTCGATATAATGCAGAATACAAGCATTTTTTCCTGAAGCAATTACCGGCTGGTAAGCGTTTCCATTGGCGCGGTTCATCAAAAATTCATGTTCTATTTCAGCCTGAATTTCATATTCCTTCACTCCCGGTTTTACAAATTTCAAAATTCTTTCAAATGCTTTTCCCGTTATTTCAATAGCTTTCCGGATCAGTTCAATTTCAGATTGTGATTTCACCGACCGTAATCCGGTCATAATCGGCGCCGCTCTTTTATATTGATAAAGCGGGAATTTTTTCTGCAGAGTATCTGTAAATCTTTGATCTTTTAACGGCGCTTCATTAAAATATTTCGGATATTCGTACGAATTAAGATAGATATTTTCGCACCAGCTAAGGATATTTCGTATTTCCATTTCGAAGCTATCATGCCAAAATACGGTCTTTATTCCTGATGTTTTCTTACTTTCTTCTTTTGATAACTTGTAGCCGTTCCAGATAACAATTTGCTCATTGGTTTCAATCATGAACAATATTTCCCTCAGTTTCGGATCGGGAAAATCGGGGGCTAAAACAAGGATGCTTTGCTCCTGGTTGATGCCTGATAAATAAAATATATCGGAATGCTGCCTGAATGGAAAATACTGGTCTCCGTTTCGTGGCGCTTCATCATTGGAATTAAAAATTGCAACCGACTTAGGCAACATTCTTTCAGTAAATTTTTTTCTGTTTTTAATAAACAAATCCGGGTCTATCGGTTCATATCTCATACCTAAATAATTTATATTGAATAAAAATTGATATAAAAGCAAAATTTATTATCAATACAAATTGATAATATTTTACTTTTGCATTTTTTTACAAAATAAGTAATTTATTATTGATATTTATATAATATTTTGAAAAATCCATAACTATGAACAAATTTACATTCAAATTATCATCAATTACAAAAAAAATAATCTTGGCAGTCGCCGGGTTATTTTTGATCTGCTTTCTGTTGGTTCACTTAGGAATTAATTTATTCATCTTACCGATTACTGATAATCATGATGAGATTTTTACACAAGCGGCTCATTTTATGGGGACAAATCTGTTCATCAAGTTTTTTGAGATTGTTTTATTGGCTGTATTTTTAATTCATATAATTTTTGCAATTATACTGCAGATACAAAACTGGATGGCTCGCAGACATGGATATTATGTTGCCGGAAAATCCAAAACATCATTTTTATCAAGATATATAATTTATTCCGGCCTTTTGATTTTATTATTCCTGGGTTTACATTTTTATCAGTTTTTCTTTATTAAATATGGGCTTGTAGAAGCTCCTGCCGCAGCACATATTCCATATCCACAGGATGAATATTTTTATGATATTGCAGTTTATTTATTTTCAAATCATATAATCTTCTCAATACTTTATATTGCGGCTTTCATAATTCTGGGGATTCATCTGAACCATACTTTTCAGTCGGCTTTTCAGACCCTTGGTTTAAATCACAGCAAGTACACTCCCTTTATCAAAGGATTGGGAACTGTTTATTCAATTGTAATTGCAGTAGGATTTTCGATAATCCCGCTCTATTTTATAATATTCGGTTAATTAGTTAAAAAAGAATATAGCTTTGGAAGGCTAAGGATGAGGAAAAAAGAAAATATGGCTTTGAAATAAAAATTACTAAATCAGAAAATAATTTTAAGATTCCTATACAATATAATTATATAGATTAAAATCAGCGATCAATGACAAAACTCGATTCAAAAATACCAGAAGGCCCGTTGGCTGAAAAATGGTCAAGATACAAAGCCAGTATGAAACTTGTAAATCCGGCAAACAAGAAAAAAATTGATATTATTGTTGTTGGCACAGGACTTGCAGGCGCTGCTGCGGCTTCTTCGCTTGGCGAACTGGGATATAATGTTAAGGTTTTTTGTTTCCAGGACAGTCCGCGCAGAGCGCACTCGGTGGCTGCACAGGGAGGAATAAATGCAACAAAAAACTACAAGAACGACGGCGATAGTGTTTACCGGCTTTTTTATGATATAATAAAAGGAGGCGACTACCGCGCCAGAGAAGGAAATGTTTTTCGCGCTGCTGAAGTAAGTAATGCCAACATTGACCACCTGACCGCGTTAGGAGTGCCATTTGCAAGGGAATATGGCGGAACGCTTGATAATCGCTCTTTTGGAGGCGTACAGGTTTCAAGGACATTTTATTCAAAAGGACAAACCGGTCAGCAATGTTTACTGGGAGCATACTCGAGTCTTAGCCGGCAGATAAACAAAGGAACAGTGAAGATGTACAGCAGGCAGGAAATGCTCGACGTGGTGATCGTAGATGGTAAAGCACGCGGGATAATAACAAGGAACTTAGTTACCGGTGAAATTGAAAGATACTCAGGACATGCCGTAGTACTGGCAACAGGAGGTTACGGAACTATTTACTACCTTTCAACTCTTGCAGTAAATTCAAATGCATCCGCTGCATGGGCAGCTTATAAAAAAGGGGCATTCTTTGGGAACCCGAGTTTTATTCAGATTCATCCGACAAGTATTCCGGTACTGAACGACTATCAGGCAAAGCTTACCCTGATGTCGGAATCGCTGCGAAATGACGGTCGAATTTGGGTTCCTAAGAAAATAGGAGATAAAAGACATCCAAACGAAATACCGGAAGAAGAAAGGGATTATTATCTCGAAAGAAAATATCCTGCTTTCGGTAATCTTGTTCCGAGGGATGTGGCATCCAGAGCTGCAAAGGAAAGATGTGATGCCGGATATGGCGTCGGTGATAATGGCCTTTCAGTTTACCTCGACTTTAAAGATGCTATCAATGAAAAAGGAAAAAAGGCCATTGAAAATAAATACGGGAATTTGTTCGAGATGTACGAAAAGATCACAAATGTTAATCCGTATAACGAACCTATGCGGATTTATCCCGCAGGACACTATACGATGGGCGGAATCTGGGTTAATTATGAATTAATGACAACTATCCCCGGATTATATTCGATAGGCGAAGCTAATTTTTCCGACAACGGAGCCAATCGTCTCGGGGCAAGTTCGCTTATGCAGTGTGCCGGAGATGGTTACTTTATACTCCCAAACACTATTGGAAACTATCTTTCCGATGACATTCGAACCGGAAAAATATCGACTGACAGTCCTGAATTTGAAGAAGCCGAAAAACAAGCAAAAGAAAAAATCGAAAAACTCCTTAGTATTAACGGTAATCAAACAGCTACTTCTTTTCACAAGAGACTTGGTAAAATTCTTTGGGATCACTGCGGAATGTCGAGAAATGAAACAGGTTTGAAAAAAGGCCTTGAACTTATCGATGAACTTCAGAAAGAATTTTGGAAAGATGTTAAAGTTACAGGTGTTAACGATGAATTGAACCAGGAACTTGAAAAAGCAGGCAGGGTTGCTGATTTCTTTGAGTTAGCAAAATTATTGATTATTGATGCCCTTAACCGGAAAGAGTCCTGTGGCGCTCATTTTCGCGAGGAAAGCCAGACAAAAACAGGAGAAGCTCAACGAATAGATGAGGAATATTCTTATGTTTCGGCTTGGGAATATATGGGCGAAAATCAACCGCCTAAGTTACATAAGGAAGAACTTAAATTTGAAAATATTGAAGTTAAAGTTAGGGATTATAAATAAGGGTTGAAAAGTTGAAGGGTTGAAAAGTTGAAAGGTTGAAAGGTTGAAAAGTTGAAGGGTTGAAAAGTTTACCCTGTGGAATGTGAAACGAAGTGTAACTATTCCATCAGGGTTGAAGGTTGAAAGTTAAAGGTTAAAAGTTGAAAAGTGGAAAGGTGGAAAAGTTTACCCTGTGGAATGTGAAACGAAGTATAACTATTCCATCAGGGTTGAAGGTTGAAAGTTAAAGGTTAAAAGTTGAAAAGTTAAATGTTGAAAAGTGATGGAGTGGAATAGTACTCTTTAACTCTTTAACTTTGTAACTCTGTAACTTTGTAACTCTGTAACTCTGTAACTCTTTAACACGGTTAAAAAGTTGAATGGTGATTTAATAAAAATATTATGAATATAAAACTCAAAATCTGGCGGCAAAAAAATTCAAAAGCAAAGGGTCTTTTTGTGGATTATCCCCTTGAAGATGTTTCACCGGAAATGTCGTTTTTGGAAATGTTGGATGCATTAAATACTAAATTGATAAAAGAAGGAAAAGATCCGGTGGTATTCGAAAATGACTGCAGGGAAGGAATTTGTGGTTGCTGTGGATTATATATAAACGGTAGGCCACACGGCCCGGCCGAAAAGACAACAACATGCGAATTGCGTATGCGCCTGTTTAAAGATGGTGAAACTATAGTTATTGAACCCTGGCGGTCAAACGCATTTCCTGTAATAAAGGATTTAATTGTCGATCGTACTGCCTTAGATAAAATTATTGCTGCCGGTGGTTTTATCTCGGTGGATACCGGCTCGGCACGAGATGCAAATGCGATTCTCGTGAACAAAGAAAAAGCCGATGAAGCATTTATCTCTGCCAATTGTATCGGCTGCGGCGCTTGTGTTGCAGCATGTAAAAATGCCTCTGCGATGTTGTTCGTTTCTGCAAAAGTTTCACAATTTGTTCTTTTGCCACAAGGAAGAACAAATTCAGTAAAAAGAGTTCAAAGTATGGTTGCTAAAATGGACGAGCTTGGTTTCGGAAACTGTACCAATACTTATGCTTGCGAAGCCGAATGTCCGAAAGGAATTGAAGTTACAAATATTGCAAGGTTAAACCGTGAATTTATCTGCGCTAAAGTAGGAGCGCAAAAAACTGCCGTTTAATAAATCAGGAGTAATTTCTGTACGGCTGTCTCAAATTACAAAGCTTTTTTAATATCTTTCTATTTTCAGACTCGATACTGCTGCGTCAATGGAAATATAAATCCTGTTTTTTGATTCATCGAAACCGGAAGTACGATACAACCCGGTTTTGATTTTTTCAAAGCCATTAATGCTTTTACTCGAAAGAACAGTACTTGTTTTCAACTCACAACCCGATGCTTCAGGCACCTCAATTATAATTGCCGATGCGCCTGTGTCAATGCGCAAATCTGTTCTTTCGTTTTTGTCGCCTAAATTTATTTTAATCGATGATGCTCCCCCGTCAATATCTACACGGTCAATTTTAAATGGCCTGAGGTCAAAATCAATTTTTGCTGCTCCGACATCAATGTTCAAATCCCAAACAGGTTCAGGGTGTAGTTTTATTATCGCATCATTGAAAAAATCTTTCGACAGATAAAACTTTTTGCCTTTCATCGTTAATTTCAAAATTCTTGAATTTCCGGCATCGTCTGTCTTCAGTTTATATTTTCCGGAAGTCCCTTCGCTTTCAAACTTAAGAAGAAATTCTTCTGTTACACCTATCTCAAAATCTCCTGCAGCAGCATCAAAATCAAGAACCGCATTCTCTATAAAATCATCATAACCTACAGATAACACCTGGTCTCCCCATCTGTAATCATCATTATCTTCGAAATATTCCGATTCGTCTTTATCTTCATCATACCAATTCCATCTCCAATTATGGTGGTAGTTCTCGTAATAAGGATTGACAGAAAGATAAATAACCGATGCAATGACTACTAAAAACGAAAGTAATATTTTGATTATACCTTTAATCGGGAGGATCGAAATACCGAGAATGACCAGAATTACCGGCCACAGATGTCCTATCGACCACCAACTGAAATAGAAAACACCGAAATTTCTAAGCACAATTAATGCGCCTATCGCGACAAGCAAAACGCCCCAAAATACTCCTTTTGATTTCATTTTTCTTTATTTTTTGGTTTTGAAAAATTCGTTCTTAAAATAAAAATACCTGCTATGATAAGCAACAGCGGCCATAAGTCTCCAAAGTCAACACGAGGAACAAACCTGTCGATAAGAAAAATTACTCCAAGAGTAATAAGTATTAAACCTGCAATGAGATTACCGTCGTTTTTCCTTTTCTCATAATCACGATAAGGTTTGTAATTTTCTTTTTTGGTTTCGTTTTTATTTTCCATATTTTTATTATTTGAATTAGTGTATTTATAAAATGAATCGTTATTATCGTAGGGAATTGCAATCCATAAAATCAGGTAAACAATAACACCCCCAGCGCCAAAAAGCGCCAGTATTACAAATAGTATTCTAATAATCAGCGGATCGATATTAAAATATTTTCCGAGTCCACCAGCTATTCCTGCAATTACCTTGTCGGAACGGCTTCTTAACAATCTTTTTTCTGTTTCCACTTAAATAAAACTTTTAATTTTTTTTTCAAAAGTAGTTAATACGTTGTTACATGGAATTTTTTAATCCGTTAAGAATTGTTAAATAAAATAAGAAGTAGGGAGGAAGTGAGAAATTGGGAGTAAGGAAGTAAAAAGAAATATTAAATAGTGAAAAATAAGTAGTTGTTTTGTTAATTCCTTCAAGCTCCCGTTTGCAGCGGGTCAGGCTTATGCTGGGTTAATTGCTATCCTGATATTTCTTTAAGATTTTATCAGAAATGGAAACGCATTTTCATACAATCGCAATTAGTGTTTCATTTTATGTTAACGAACTTAATTTAATTTATTTTAAAAAAAGTTTTACTCTTTCACTTTCTATTGTATTTTTGCAAATTCTTTAAAAAAATATATAAAAATGGCAGTAATTGGAAAAATCAGAAAACATTCGGGATTAGTTATAGTCATAATCGGTGTTGCGTTAGCTGCATTTGTTTTGGGCGACTTTATCAAACCAAGTAATAAGTACCAAACAAATTACATTGGAGAAATTGCCGGCGTTGAAATTCCCATAACCGACTTTAACGAAAAAGTTGAAGAGCAGGTTCAGTTCAGAAAAGAGCAACAGAAAACCGAAGATATTACTCAGGAAGACGCATATCAGATCAGGCAGAGTGTTTGGAACAAGTTAGTTGAAGACATTATTATGGGACTGGAATATGAGAAGCTCGGATTAACTATTACAAGCGATGAGTTGAGTGAACAGATCATTGGGGAAAATCCTCACCAATACGTTTTGCAAGCCTTCAAAAATCCAAACACCGGGCAATTTGACCAGGGAATGGTAATAGAGTTTATCCAAAATCTTGACCAGCAAACCCCGGATATGAAAAGAAGATATCTCAACCTGGAGGAGATGGTTAAGGAAGACAGGCTAAGCACAAAATATAAAAATCTTATAAGTAAAGCGTATCATATTCCTACAGCTTTTGCCAAAATGGATTATGAAGCTAAAAATAAAAATGTAAGCTTCAGATACGTAGCCCCAAAATTCAGCTCGGTTAGCGATTCGCTTGTCGTGGTTGATGATGATGACTTGATGACATACTACAACGAACATAAAAATAATTATATGCAGGATGAAACAAGGGCTGTTGATTTTGTGATATTTGAGGTGAATGCCTCGCCTGAAGACCGTAAAGAAATTGCAAACAATGTTAACCGGATTTATGGAGAGTTTAAAAACACTGAAGACAATATGACTTTTGTAAACTCAGTTTCAGACGACCGTTACGATAGCGCCTATAAAAAAGAAGCTGATCTGCCGGCAAGAATTGCAAAACAAATGTTTGAGTCTCCTATCGGCACAATGGTAGGCCCATATTTGGAAAATGAAATTTACCACATCGCCAAGCTTATTGACAAACAACAACGCCCCGATTCTATCAGAGAGAGTCAGATACTTATTTCTTATGCAACAGCTCCCGCAGGCCAGGGAATTTCTGAAAGAACCCGGGAAGATGCTGAAACGCTTGCCGATAGCCTCCTGAATGTCTTGAAAAAATCACCCGGTAAATATGAAAATATTGCAGTTGAATTTTCTGATTACCCCACCGTTGAGGAAGATAAAGGCGACCTGGACTGGATCGAAGATGGAAACCCGGCTCTTGCAAGGTTTTTCAATGCCGGACTTGGTGAAAAAAAAGACGCTGTTAAAATCATTGAATCTCCTTTAGGTTATCATGTTATCAAAATCACTGATAAAACCAAGCCTGTGGAAAAAGTCAGGATTGCTATGATTACACGTGCAATTGAACCAAGTAATGAAACTTTCCAGGATATGTACTTAAAAGCCAGCGAATTTGCAGGTGAAAACCGTACGCTTGCCAAGTTCGACACCGCAGTATTAAATCAGGAATTAAACAAAAGAACGGCAGACAGGTTAACCCCCATGTTGGACCGTATTGCAGGTGTAGAAAATCCAAGACAGATAATTAGGTGGGCATTTTTTGATAATACAATTCTCGGAGATGTTTCTCGCGTTTTTGAAGACGGTAAGAATTATATTGTTGCTGTTTTGAAAGAAGTAAAAGAAAAAGGCAATACGCCATTCGAACAAATTAAGGAGCAGATAACACCGCTTGTTATTAATTTGAAAAAAGGCGACATCATAGTTGAAAGAATTAAAGAAACCGGAACAACTGACCTGTATGAACTGGCAGCAAAAATGGATGAAAAAGTTGACACAACGGATAATATCAATTTTACATCCCGTAATATTCCGGGCTTTGGACGCGAATACGAAGTGATTGGAAAATTAGCAACTCTTGAACCTGATAAATTGGCCGAGCCTATTAAAGGTAATAATGCAGTATTTGTAATTTATCTTGATACAATTTCCGAACCTGCGCAAACTGATAATTATTCGTTGTATGCCAACCAGCTTAAATCAAGTTTTACGTCTAGTTTGAACAGCAAGGCAGTATTCAGAGCTTTGGAAAAAAAATCGGAGATACAAGATAACAGGATTTTCTTCTATTAATGAGTCTGGTATAAAAAGCCGCGAATGCGCGAATTATTAATTTATTGTCACTGATTATCTGTAATATACGATATGAAAAATATCATTCTGAACCTTTTTAGACTGGACTCATTAATAAATTATTCCACTGTTACTGATTTTGCAAGGTTTCTTGGCTGGTCGATCTCACAATCGCGCATCACGGCAATATAATACGATAACAACTGAAGCGGAATTGTTGCAACAAGAGGTGAAAGAATTTCGTCAGTCTCAGGAATTTCTAAAATATAATCGGAAATTTTCGCAACTTTTTTTTCTCCTTTTGTAATAATAGAAATCACCTTTCCTTTTCTTGCTTTAATTTCTTCTATATTTGAAATAACTTTATCGTGAATTGTTGAGTTCGGGGCCACAACCACCACGGGCATTTTTTTATCTATCAGCGCAATAGGGCCGTGTTTCATTTCTGCAGCCGGATAACCTTCGGCATGGATATACGAAATTTCTTTTAACTTCAGCGCTCCTTCGAGGGCTACCGGGAAATTGTAACCCCTTCCGAGATAAAGAAAATTCCGCGCATAAGTGAAAGTTTTTGCAAGGTCTTTTATTTCTTCATTAAGTTTTAAGGTTTCTTCAACTTTTTCAGGTATTAGTTCAAGCTCGTTTACAATTTGTTGAAATCGTGAATTGGATATTGTTCCCTTCTTCTGGGCAATCAGAAGAGCCATGAGAACCAAAACCGTTACCTGTGCAGTAAATGCTTTTGTTGAAGCAACTCCGATTTCCGGCCCAGCATGAGTGTATGATCCTGCATCAGCAAAACGGGCTATTGAAGAACCAACGACATTACAAATGCTGTAAATAAGAGCGCCTTTTGTTCTGGCAAGCCTTATTGCGGCAAGTGTATCGGCAGTTTCACCGCTTTGCGAAATTGCAATCACAATATCGTTTTTATTGATGATTGGGTTGCGATACCTGAACTCGGAGGCATATTCTACTTCAACAGGAATCCTTACCAACTCTTCAAAAAGATATTCTCCAACAAGCGCTGCATGCCACGAGGTCCCTGCTGCGGTAAAAATTATCCTTTCAGCATTCAGGAATTTTTGTTCAAAATCAATAATACCTGCCATTGAAATTTTATCATGAGCAAGGTTTAACCTTCCCCTGATACTGTCGCGAATTGATTTCGGCTGTTCAAAAATTTCTTTAAGCATAAAATGTTCATAACCCTCTTTTTCAAGTGTGCCGAGATCGAGTTCGAGTTTTTCAACAAATGGAGTTTTAGCCTGGTCCTTGATGGTTTTAATCTTTAGCTTTTCTCCCCTCTTAACAATTGCAATTTCCTCGTCATCAAGATAAACAACATCGCGGGTATATTCAACAATCGGCGAAGCATCGGATGCAATGTAAAATTCATCTTCTCCGATTCCTACAACCAGTGGACTGCCTTTTCTGGCGGCAATTAGCATATTAGGCTCGTCTTTCGAAATAATGACAATGGCATAAGCGCCGACTATCTGGCTCATTGCATGTTGAACAGCTTTTACAAGGTCAACTTTTTCGTTTTTGGCGATAAACTCGATTAACTGGATAAATACTTCAGTATCGGTATTACTGGAGAATTTAACACCCGATTTCATCAGTTTTTCTTTTAAAACGGAATAATTTTCAATGATACCGTTGTGTATAACCGCAAGGTTTTTTGATTCTGAAAAGTGGGGGTGAGCATTAATATTATTAGGTTCGCCGTGTGTTGCCCATCGTGTGTGGGCTATCCCGATAGTTCCGCTTAGGTTTTTGTCTTTAACAAAATTTTCCAGGTCCGATACTTTTCCTTTTGTTTTATAAAGATTCAAACCTCCGTTGATCAGGAGGGCGACTCCGGCGCTGTCGTATCCACGATATTCAAGACGTTTAAGACCTTTTATAAGTATTGGGTAGGCTTCTTTTTGGCCAATATATGCAACAATTCCACACATGGTTTATTGATTTAATCAAGTTTTGTGTATGTCAAATTAAGTTTTACTTTGTATTCAGATTGAAGGGGTTCAGCGCCGTTTAAAATAACTCTGTTCGTTATCAGTGATGCGCCCTGAACAACAAGATATAGCCCGAAATCTTCGGTGTCTTCCTTTAAAACATTCTGAATATAGCGTGAAATCCTGAAATAATATTCACCGCTTGATTCATCGTAGATACCTCCAAAATATATTGTTCCTTCAAACTGATCAGGAATAAAACTCACACTTCCGTCTTCGTTGATTATTAACAATGTAAGTTCTGGCGGGGGTGAAAATTCGCTTTCCTTATCAAAGTTTGTCAGTATTAATTTTGCTTCATTGACAGCAATATTTCCGTTTTTTATCCAATTCTTTATATTTGGGAACCGGATTTTTGTTTTCACTCCTGCCATCGACTGCAAATAAATCTTTTCCTGTCCAAGACTTGTATCCCCGTTTACGACCTGGGCTTTAAAATCAGGGTCGGCATTTTCAAAATTGTAATGGTTAAAATTCATAAAACGGGCATTGTTCTCATTAATCACAAAAGAATATTCCAGTGAATCGGAATCACTGTTGCTATAATATAAACTCACCTGTGAATTTGTTGCCAAAATGTCGAATAAAAGTAAAGCTCCACCGGGATTAATTGAATCCGTGGTAATATAAATACCTTTTATAAATTCAAGAAATTTTTCGTTCGATGACAGATCATCTTCGGAAGCTGTCAGTATTTTATTGCCAAAATACTCGTTCAAAAAAATGCGTAATTGAGCTTTGTATTTTGTGGTATCAATATAAATACTGTCTGTTGGAGAAGGGGCAATAGATGCTTCGGCTATTTGTGTTCCCAAAGCAATGGTTTGATTAGAATAATAAACACTATCGCGGTAGATAATATCGTCTAATTCATACACTATGAAGTTCATTGGTATTGTGGTATCGCCATAGTAACTGCCGGTATATTCAAGCGAAAGGATGATAGAATCAAGTTGCGGATCAATTCCAAAATCCATACTGGAAGTTGACAAATGTATCTGTGTATAAATACTCGAGCTTGACGTTCCGAAAACAGGGTCATAATATCTACCTAAAATATTTTCAGTTGTCTCATCTGTTCTCACCGAATCTTCCGGAAGAGAAAAAGTTATGATGCCGGTAGTATCGCTGAATTGTACATTTATTTTGTCGGATTCGGGTTGGATTTCAAGTCCGAGACTATTAGGTTCTTTATCACAGCCGGATTGAATAAGAATAATTGTTAGCACAACAATTAAAGCAAGCCTATTTATCTTATGCATTGATATGGATATAATTCTGTGTTATGGATAATTTATTTTCCGGTTATTAAACTTAACTATTCAGGATTTTATTATAGAAATCATTGTAGCTATCGATATAATTTTCTTTATTCTGGTAACCGAGCATTGGTTTCTTAGAAGCTCTGGCAAATTTTTCCAGATCAGGATCTGTATTTTCGCTGCCAATAATTATCGCATCTGAATATGAAACAGCTCCTTTAATTATATCTTTATAACCGGTATTTTTATATGTTTTCAGGTCTTTTTCGCTGATGCCGTCAAATTTCAGTTTTTTAAAAATATTTTTATTGAGTTCCCCTTCAAATGCATTATCATAAACCGAAAAAATAAGTTTAGAATCGCTAAACAACGGATTATCCTTTAAATAAGTTTTAACATATAAAGGCACCAGTCCGGTGAACCACCCATGACAATGAATGATATCGGGAGGCCAGCCTAATTTTTTCACGGTTTCGATTACGCCTCTTGCAAAAAATAGGATTCGCTCATCATTATCCTCAAAAAACTTACCGTTTTTATCTTCAAACAAAGCCTTTCTATGAAAATAATCTTCATTGTCGATAAAATACACCTGCATACGAGCTTGCTGAATAGAAGCCACTTTGATGATAAGAGGATGGTCTGCATCATCTATTATCAAATTCATTCCGGAAAGCCGAATTACTTCATGCAACTGATTCCTGCGTTCATTAATAAGTCCGTATCTGGGCATAAAAGTTCTAATTTCCCGCTTTTTTTCCTGAATTGCCTGAGGGAGATACCGACCAATATAACTCATTTGATTTACTTTCAGATAAGGGGTAATTTCCTGCATTACGTACAGAACTTTTATTTTTTTCATTTTTTTCATTAATTAATTATTTTATAGCTGGCAAAGATATATATAAAAAATCAATTCTCTTAAAAAACTTATTGTTATTATTTTGAAAGTATCATTATGCCTGAAGCAGCATGAAATTCGCTTGATCCGTTAAATGATATTTTATATTCATAAACACCCTTTTTTAATCCTGCAGCATTTATAATAACCGTATGTGAACCTGCTTTCTGCCAGCCTTTAAAAATCCCCCGTACTTTTAGCCCCATCATATTTAATACGTTTAAAGTAACGAATCCGTTTTCGGGAAGATTGTAAATTATTGTGGTATTTTCTGAAAATGGATTTGGGTAGTTTGCTTCAAGAGAAAAATCAGATGTAGAAATTGTCCTGATTGATAAAGTTTTAAAAAAAACATCATTAATAACATTTGCTCTTTCATCCGAAATTTCAGTTCCTTGACCAATTTTAATAAGTTCGTTGCCATTTATTACTTTTTTCGGGATACAATTTAAAGTAATAACCGGTTGAGTGCAATTATAGGTTGATCCGTCAGTATTGCACCATGCTATTTTCACATTTCCATTTTCGATTTTGCTTGCAATATTTTCAAGATATGAATTAACCGACACAATATCGATTAAATCATTATTATAAATAATAAACAAAGTTACAGCTCCGGCAACTTTACAGTTTTCTATCCATAGTGGTAATTCAAATAATTCGCCCATCGGAACATTTAAAACACCCTGATATTTGATAATATATGCAGTTTGTTCTTTTGTCTCGGAAATATTATAGCTGCCGTTTATATCACCAAAGCAAAGCATGCTGATGTTTTCCAGACAATGTTCATCACCAATTTCAATTGAAATATTTTCATAAGCCCAGTCTCCGGCAGGAAAAGAATTAATAATTGAAATACACCTTTGTTTGATATAAAGTGCATCAGTTGCGTTTATAGAGCCACTGGCATTAACGTCGGCAGCAAGTAGTGGTAATCCGGTAAGGATAAAACCCTGCATCTGAATAGCGTGAAGTTCAGCAGCCAGGGCGTCAGTTGCATTTCCTCCGCCCCAGGGGTAATTATAAATAAGTTCGATAATAAAGATACCAGGGTTTAAAGTATCAAATTCATAACTTCCATTTATGGCTGTTTGTACAATTTCCTGTTCTTGCCCTTCTTGTAAAAGTTTTACCGTAACATTCGAAAGGGGTGTGTTTTCAGGATTTTCATATTTTACATTGCCGGTAATTCTGTAAACCACATCAAGTGAAGCCTGCTCACTGATAATTGTATCACAAAAATTACTTACAATACAGGTATAAATTCCTTCGTCGTTTTGGCTTACTGAAGGAATATTATAAGTGTTGGAAACAGCCCCGGCAATGTTTTCTCCATTAAGTTGCCACTGATAAAAAGAAGCTTCTTCAGCGGTAATTGAAAACGTGGCGCTTTCGCCTTTGTGCTTAATCTGGCTTACCGGCTGTTCAGTAATTGTAACCGGTTCTGTAATCTGCAAGGAGGCTATTTTAGTTCTCCAGTTCCATCCACCATCCGAGTATTCATTTGTAAACCAGAATGTACAATTATCCGAGGGATCAACACTCATACAACTGTAATCTCCCCAACGGGTTGAACCTGTCTGTATTTTATTTCCTTCAAAGATAGATGTTTCCGAAACAGTCATCTGCCCAAGAGTATCATCAAAACATCTGCCTGTAAAACGAATCGAAGGGCAAACACCATTGCCGGTAACCGAATATCCAAGAGCAATATCTCCGTTTCCGTTCATTGCAATACTCCCCATCCAACGGTGATTTCCATCGGCGGGAGCATAGGTTCCCTGCTGGTAGATCGTCCATCCCGGGCCTGAGTCTCTAACTTCGTACCATCTAACTCCGGCTGTTCCGTTTCCATCGGCATTCACGGTATGATTTGTCAGTAAAACCTGGTAATCACCAAAATTCCTGTACTGCAAACGATACATTAACCTGTCGTTCAGAACATCGAGGGAAAAAAAACCATAAAACTGGGTTATGTTTATATTACTCCAGCTAAAATCATGCGTAGTTAAATATACCATTTCCGTAAAGGTTGAGGTCAGGTTTATCCAGTCAACATCAAAAGCAAATATTTTTAGGTGGCTTGGATATACTCTTGCAAAATAACAGGGCTCATTTTCAGGAGGCAAAATTCCTTCGGCATCGGCCGGCAACATTCCGCCGTTTTCCGGTGGATTATTAAAACTGTGAAATATCATTTCAGCATTTGGGTCACCGGCAAGTATTTTATCACGATTGAAGGCGCTTGCTCCACCACCCCTGTAATACCATGTATCTGATATTTTTTCAAACTGGTTTATCGACATATAATATCCATCTCTCCACACTCCGAATTTGGGATAATCAGGCATATACGAAAATTCATAAGCATACCTGTACCAAGAACCTGTCGGGTCGAAGTTTTCTGAAACGGCAATTAAAATCCAGTAGGTGCTATCATCTGTGTGAATTGCAAACTGACTGGCGAACCATCTGTCAGCAAATTCATCATACATCACAATAGGGTCGCCATCATTTGTTCCTGTCCACGAGCCTATAAATCCATCCCATAAAGTGGAATTGTCGGCCGGGCCATACACCAGATTTCCCGCTTTATCATATATCGCAAATGACAGATTTACCATCTGAAAATAATAATCGCCGCTAACATCGCCTTCGGTATCAGGCGGAATAATGTCGTTCAGATTGTTTACTCCTTCAAAATCCAGATTTATTCCCCCCTTGTTTCTGCTTCCATAAATTTTTTGCAAAACAGGGTCGGGTCCTTTCAAATCAGCTTCCTTTTTAAATTCTTCCATGAACCCAAAGAAATTTTTAACTGTGCCTTCCTTCCATTCTCTTTTTCTTTCCCCCGGTTTGATCAGTTTCATTTCACGCAATGGCGGGGTTTTGTCAAAGTAGCTGGGTCTTACAATCTTAGTGGTATATTTCTCTTGTGCCTGTAATGTTTCGTATCCGAATAAGAGAAAAAATGCTAAAACGAAAAGTGAGGTTTTTTTCTTCATGGCTTAAAATTTTAATTGGTTCTTTCATGCTGTTTCAATAAAACAAAATTAATAAAAATAAGTGATAAATGCTATCAAAAATGGTATTTAAAATAAAGGCGGTAAATATAATAAAATAATCTTACATTTCCAAGAATATTTTAAAATATTTTATTTTTATAAGGATAATTGTTGTAGATAATGCGTTATTGGTTATAAGACATTCAAAATTCATCCGTAAATCATAGCTTCTATTTTCCTATTTTTCAATACTGACATAAAGATTATTAATTTTTTCATAACCTATGGTAGTGTCGGGGCCATGGCCGGGATATACTGTAAAATCATCTCCCAGAGTGTAAAGTTTTGTTTTTATACTTTCGCTGAGTATCCCGAAGTTACCTGTGGGAAGATCTGTGCGGCCAATGCTATCGCGGAAAAGCACATCGCCTGCTATCACAAATTTCCGAACTCTGTTAACAAAACAAACATGACCGTCAACATGACCGGGAGTATAGAGAACTTCTAATTCGGAATTCCCGAATTTTATTATATCACCTTCATCAATAAATTCTTTTGGTTCGGTAATCCCATCAATCTGTATTCCGAAAATTAACCCGTGCTCTGCAGACCTGAGATAAATGGGCATCGCCGCTTTATGCATCACCGGTAAAAGGCCAAATTGATGATAAACATAAGCGTTACCGAGAATATGGTCGATATGCGGGTGAGTATAAAGATGTTTTACCGGTTTAAGGTTTTTCTGTTCAATAAATTTCAAGAGTTCTTTTTGCTCGGAACTTGTGTAACATCCGGGATCAATTATCACACATTCCCCGCTTTCATCGTAAACAACATAAGTGTTTTCCTGAAAGGCATTAAAAACCAACTTTTTTACAGTGATCATATTTTAATAAATTAGATGATGATTTAATATTATTACAATTGTAAATGTGCACAAAATAAATTACTTTTTACAAAGTTATCAATAATTATAATGAAGTAACTTTGTATCAGGATATTTGTGCTTTTTTTTGCAACGATTTTTTTATTTAATCAACCGATAAAAATTAATGACGGGTAAATTACAAAAATCTGTATTGAAATATTTACGCCTACGGGGCATCCTGTCAGTGTTTTTGTTGTTTGTATCTATCAACATTTTCGGCCAGTTTTACAATGGTTACCAAATGGAGTTTGGCCGAAGCCGGGTTCAGTATAAAGAATTTTTCTGGACATATTATAAATTCGACAGATTCGATATTTATTTTTACCTGAACGGAAAAGAACTTGGTATTCATACTGCTAAATATGTCCATGAAGAACTTGGAATACTCGAAGACGAACTTGGCGCATTTCTCGAAGGAAAGATACAGTTTATCATTTTCAATAGTCTTACAGATCTTAAACAAAGTAATATTGGGCTTACAAGCGGGGAGGATTATAACATCGGGGGGATAACTCATATCCTTGATAATAAAGTATTATTATATTTTGACGGAAATCTTGTGAATTTTGAAAAACAAATTCGCCGCGGGATAGTGCATGTTCTTTTGCAGAATGCCATTTTCGGCTCGAATATAGGTTCTCAAATGATGAACTCAATACTTCAGAATTTCCCGGAATGGTACACAAAAGGTTTGATAGCTTATCTTGCCGATAACTGGAACACTGATATCGATAACAGGATTAGAAATGCTGTTTTGTCGGGGAAGTTCAATAAGTTTAACCGTTTTTCGATTGAACATGCGACAGATGCCGGCCATTCTTTCTGGAAATTTATTTCCGATAAATATGGTAAAGCAACAGTGCCCGACATAATAAATATGACCAATGTTAGCCGAAGTATCGAAACAGGCTTTCAATATGTTTTGGGAACTTCGCTAAAAACACTGTATATAGACTGGCTGACCTATTACAAAGAAATATACAGCTTTGCAGATAGCAGCCGTTACCTACCTGATAAGTATTACCAATTGAAAGGGAAAAGAGTATTAAAAAATATCAAATCAAATACAACATACAGCCGGTTGAAAATTAGCCCCGACAACAGGTTTACTGCATTTGTTACCAACGAAACCGGTAAATATAAAATATGGCTTAAAAATACTGAAACCGGAAAATTGAAAAGAATATGCACAGGAGGCTACAACCTTGATGAGAAAATTGATTATTCTTACCCTCTTCTTACCTGGCACCCTTCGGGCAGAATTTTATCTATAATAATTGAAAAAAAAGGATACATCTGGCTTTATTTTTATGATGTAGATGAAAAAGACCGGACTTCTCAAAATATTTTCGGTTTTGATAAAATTCTTGACTTCTCTTATAATTCCAAGGGAAATTCATTTGTGTTCTCAGCAGTTCAAAAAGGCCAGTCGGATATTTATATTTATCATATTTCTTCAGGTAGCTTCGAGCAAATTACCAACGATATTTGGGATGACCTTAATCCCCGTTTTATAAATAATTCCGAAAAAATAATCTTTAGTTCCAATCGGATAAGCGACACACTGAAATTCGGCGATGATAAACTGCCCAATTTAATACCCGAAACCAATGATGTTTTTCTTTACAATTTTACAAAAAGAAGCATTCTTTTGAGAAGAGTTACCAAAACTCCTCTTGCCAACGAAATACAGCCAATGGAATATGGCCGTAATTATATTTCATATCTGAGCGATAAAAACGGTATTTATAATGAATTCGTCGGAAAACTCGATAGCGCTATTTCTTATATCGATACAACGACTCATTACAGATATTTTACCCGTTCATTTCCCATAACCAACTATTCGAGAAGTATTACCGAACACTCAATAAGCGTCAAAGCCGGTAAAAAAGCGTGGACCATTGTTGAAGGTTTATATTATCATCAATACACCGACGACCTTTTACTTCCTGAGAATCTCGACCCCGTGAAATTAAACAACACTTATTACATGGAGCAGCTAATTGCTGCAAAGGGCGTTGTTACTCCTTCAATTCAGAAAATGATTTACGAGGCTGAAATTATAACAGACACGATTCCGCTTAGGAAAAACCGCAAAAGTTTCAGGAATGTATATAAAGATGGGAAGTTTAAGAAAGAACAAGAAAAACAGTCTGAAGATTTGCCGTCAAAAATCGATTTGGATAATTACAAGCTAAACAATCAGGCTTTCATTTCAATTAATCAACCCGACAGTGTTAAAACAATATCTACACCCGGTAAAAAAGATAAAAAGGACGAGTTGATTATCCCAAAACAAAGAAACTACCGGACTGAATTTTCGATAAACGAGATTGTTACTCAGCTTGATTTTTCATATCTGAATCAGACCTATCAGCCATTTTCGGTTTCATTATCTCCAACTGATCAAAGTGGTGTGCCGGGATTTGAAATTAAGCCGAATTACAATTCTGCGGGTCTTAGTCCATTAATAAAAATCGGGATTACCGACCTGATGGAAAATTACAGATTAATGGGAGGAGTAAGATTTTCGCTGGACTTTATCAATAAGGAATATTTTGTTAATTATGCCAACCTGAAAAAACGGCTTGACAAGGAACTCATTTATCAACGACGAACCCTTGAAGAAACAATTTATTGGGCTTATGTATCCAGACAATATACCAACGAAATATTTTTTGTTTTAACCTGGCCATTCAACAAGGTTTTTAAAATTCGCGGCACATTCCTTTACCGTAATGAGAATTATGTTTTGGCTGGCCCCGACGAATTGGCTCTGAAATACCCGAACACCAACTACAACTGGGGAGGGTTTAAAGCACAATTTATTTACGATGCAACAAAAGACTGGGGATTAAACCTCCTCGAAGGAACACGCTTTATTGTATTCGGGGAATATAACCAGAATATGGAAGAGCTGAAGGGAAATTTACTGGTTTTCGGATTCGATTACAGAAATTACAAACGTATTAACCGTCAATTAATATGGGCAAACCGTCTTGCAGGGAGCACAAACATAGGCACAGAAAAATTATTGTATTATATGGGAGGCACCGATAACTGGATATTCCGGAAATTTGAACAAAACACGCCTATCGATTTTTCTCAAAACTGGATTTACCAAACGCTGGCTACCAATATGAGAGGTTTTAAACAGAATGCCCGGAACGGGAATAATTTTATTGTTTTCAATTCGGAATTAAGAATGCCGGTATTTCGATATTTGCTTAACCGGCCTATTAAGTCGGAACTGGTTAATAATTTTCAGCTTGTTGCTTTTGGTGATGTTGGAACGGCATGGTCAGGATTTAATCCCTGGGATGAAGATAATGTTCTTTACACAAAATATGTAACGAGCGGACCTATGAGAATTAAAGTTCAATATGAAAAAGAACCAATTATTGGCGGGCTGGGTTTTGGCGGCAGAACAAAATTGCTGGGGTATTTTGTAAAAGGTGATTTAGCATGGGGTTTCGAAGACAGAAAATTCAAAAAAACACCAATGTTTTACTTTTCCCTGAGTCTTGATTTTTAACATGTTTTTTAAAAAGCCAAAACTGCAAAAAAGTTTTCCTTTGCCATTTCGTAAAAATGAAGGTTTAGATTATGCTCCATTTGATGCTAAAGATAGGATTGGCAAAATGTATCAGTTTTTTGGAGATGAGGTGGAAAATATCATCAATGAATTAACATAAATAGTTATACTTTATCAAGTTTTTTAGCCGAATATTCATATAAATTTTTATCAATTTCATAAGCCTTTCTATTAAAAGAAA
>CBDUSJ010000003.1:0-24409 GCA_965369845.1 uncultured bacterium
TTACATCGATTCAAGGAATGAGATGAGGTTTTCATCCGAATCAAGTCCAAGTTTTTTGCGTAGCCTGGAGCGGGCAACAGTGAGGCTGTTTATGGTTTGGTAGGTGATGGCGGAGATTTCCTTGGTCGTCATGTTCAGGCGCAGGAAAGCACAGAGTTTCTTTTCGTTGGCTGAGAGATTAGGAAATTTTTCGTTTAGTTTTTCGTAAAAATCATTATGCACCTGCTGGAACCGGATTTCAAATTCTGTCCATACATATTCCTCAGTGGTGGATTGCAAATCTTTAATGATTCCATCGATGATAGCCTGGTTTTCCTTCTTAAAAGCAAGTTTGGATTTGATGAGCTTTTCCGAAATCTGAGTTATCAGCTCATTTTTCCTCACCATGTACATTACATTGGTGGCCAACTCCTTATTCTTAAATTCAATATCTTCTTCGAGTTTGTTTTTGTCTTGTTCCAAAGTTATCCGTTCAAGATTACTTTTTTCTGCTTCCAGCTTGTGACGTCTATATTTATTGCGTTGTAAAAAATATAATAGCACAAGAATGATGAGGCTCATAGCCGAAACAGCAATGATCAGGCTGTAGATCAACTCACGCCTTTTCTGTTCTGCTTCTTTTTTTTGCTGTAGCAGTTTAGCTTCGGTCAACCGCCGGTCAAATTTATCCTGAAGTTCCAGTTGGGTTATTAATTGGATTTTTTCAAGGTTTAACAAACTATCGCTCCAATATTTGAATTCACGGTACATTTCGTAGGCATTTTTGTACCTCCCCATTTTAGCATATACCAAGCTTAATTGCTCTTGTGCAATGATTGCAGAATTCCCAAACCCATTTTCCTTGCTGATTTGCAAAGCTTTGTCGTAATATTTGAATGCATTATTGATATCCTCGATGTCTAAATAACAAGTGGCCATGTTGTTATAGCTTTGAACCAACCCACGTTTAAAATCATGAGATTCCCAAATTTCGATGGCTTGCCTGTTAAGATCAAAAGCCCTATTAATGTCACCACTTTCCCGCGCTATAATCGACAAATTATTAAACAGGGTTGCCGTGTTTATATATTTGCTTTCATCGAGATACTGCATGGCCTTGGTAAAATAGAGCTCAGCTTTGTCGAAATCCCTTGCATTGGCATAAACAGCGCCAAAATTCAAATTGAACCTGAAAAATTCCCCTTTAAAAAACCGATCTGTTGGATCAGCACCAATTTTATTTAAATAATCCAGCCCCATTTGAAAATATTTCGCAGCATCCTCGTATTTTTCGGTAAAGATAAAAAGTACACCAATATCACTTATCAGCTTGATATAAATACTTAACAGCAATGTATCCCGGCTAAGATTATCGAAAGATTCGAGAAGTTTTTTTGCCTCGTAAAGGTTTTGTAAAGATTCGGGGTATTGGGCAATATGTGAAAACAGCTTAGCTTTTGATTTCAATAATCGAATTTTGTTCATACTAATTTCTCCGTCCGGAATGAATTGATTTGCTATTTCAAGAAAAAGTAATGACGAATCAGGATAATCATCGGCGATTGTATCTGCAAAATCAATCATGGCAGCAACTCTGATGGAATCATTTACATCGGAATTGATTATTGAAAGAAGTGAATCCCTGTTTTGCCCCCAAACATGTACAACAGATAATACGGATAACATCAGTAAAACCGGAAAAACAACCCCCGTAGCGTATAGTTTTTGTAGCTTCAACGTAATAATGTTTTATTAATCGTCTCACCAAAAGTAATAAAAGAAATTGAAACCAAAAGAAAAAATGTGAAAATATCAGGAAAAAACAGTAAAGGGGTTGGGCAATAGCTCACAGTTCAATGATGAAAACAACCGTAACACTTGAAAGGCTGAAAAGGAAAGGTTACTTTTCTTTTTCAGAGCAATTTCAGAAATTTTACCGAACTTTGTCAAAAGAAACACAGTTTAAAATTTCTTTTAACCGGTGAACCGCCAAGTACAGCCTGTCCTGACTTTATTTCGGGAAGCCCCGTACATTAAATGGTCCCGACCAAAAGGTATTGGATAAATTGTGACTGTCCCGTAATGTTTACCCTGTAACAAAGTGTAGGGGAAAATGTATCGAGGAAAGGTTGCACTGGCCTGTATGGGTCAGCCGCCTACTCGATTATGTCTTGTGTTTAGACAGTTTTATAGGATTGAATTAACACATCTGCAGGAATTAATAATTCTTTACTTATCTTTCTAATTATATTCAGGCTCATATATCTTCTCCGTGATAAAATTTCTGATGTTCTACTTTTTAAACCAATTATTTCAGATAAGTCTTTCTGTGTTAATCCCAATTGTTCCATTCTAAATTTAATCGCTTCAATTGGATCTGGAGCAGGAAATTCTCCTTCAGTTTCTAATTCATATTTTTCAATAAGTAAAACTAATATTTCTAATTCTTCTTGCTCTTTAGTACCAGATTCTGCATGAAAAATTTCGTCTAATCTTTTAAATGCATTTTGGTAATCTTTCTCTGATTTGATTAGATTAACTTCCATCTTTAAATTGTTTTAGCATTTATTTTATCATATTCTTCGTGAGTTCCGATGAAACGAATCAATATAATTTGGTTTACAAAGGTTATTTTAACAACCAACTTATACCTGTTTCCTCTTATTTTAAATATTATTCTATCTTCTCCAACTATTTTGCAAGTTACAAATTGCTGTTTTACTTCGTCAAATGATTTCCAATTTGCTTGTTTAGCAGCTTTATACCAACTTAACAATTTCTGTTCGCAATCCCTATGTTTCCCCCAAAATTCTTTTAATGTTCTCTTAGATATTACTCGCATTTGAATACAAAATTAATAAACATTTATTTATATTCCAATTCCGGGAATGTTTTTTTTCACATGAGATATAACAAAATAGTGTTTTATTAATCGTCCCACCAAAAGTAATAAAAGAAATTGAAACCAAAAGAAAAAATGTGAAAATATCAGAAAAAAACAATAAGGTTGGTAATAAAACTATGTTTGACGATGTCGCAGGGCTATAGATATTCTTTGCCGGGGTTAAGGATTTTTGGAGGAAGCTACGTTTTTGCATTTCCTGGATAACGACCATGCTAAAAATCTTCATAAAATTATCCTGTAAAACTTTGTTTTTTAAACAAAGTTTAAGCTGTTTTTGAATGTCAATACTTCAGCGATAATCTCTTTCCCCTTTTTTGTCAGATAATAATTAATAGAATTTGCTACTTTATCAAACCTTCTTTTAAGTGCTTGTTTGCAAATCCGTTTATTAAAAAAGCGCCATCTAAAATTGCATTAAAAATACTACAGCTTGCATTGTTTAATAAATTGAATTTGCCAAACTGACGTTTGTTTTTACTCTTTTTTAATTGATTTCCTGACATTTAACAATGTAATAAAAAAATAATCTGTGAAAATCTGCGTAATCTGTGGCGTAATTTTTTATTTTAATTTACATTATTGCTAATAATCTATCATCTAAAATACTGTGAACGGTTACACAATTTATTATATTTTTGCGTAAATTTTTTAACATTGCCCGGAAAGATATCAAAAATAGCAGAAACGCCTTTGATGAAACAGTACAATTCCATCAAGGCAAAATACCCTGATGCTTTACTGCTTTTCAGGGTGGGAGATTTTTATGAAACTTTTGGCGAAGATGCAATTAAAACTTCCAACATTCTCGGTATAGTTCTTACCCGTCGTGCCAACGGAGCTGCATCGTACGTTGAGCTTGCCGGCTTCCCTCATCATTCACTCGATACTTATTTGCCAAAGCTAGTAAGGGCAGGCCAGCGCGTTGCTATCTGCGATCAGCTTGAAGACCCCAAACTCACAAAAAAAATTGTAAAACGTGGAGTAACCGAGCTTGTAACTCCCGGAGTATCGTACAACGATAAAGTTCTGGAAAACAAGGAAAACAATTTCCTGGCAAGCGTGCATCTTCTTCCGAAAAATTCCGGCATTTCATTTCTGGATATTTCTACAGGCGAGTTTTACGTTGCCCAGGGTTCAAACGAATATGTCGATAAACTTCTTCAAAGTTTCCATCCCGGCGAGGTAATTATTCAGAAAAATAAAAGAAAACAGTTTTTTGAATTGTTCGGCGATAAATTTTATACCGCGACTTTTGAAGATTGGGTTTATACAATTGATTTTGGCAAAGAGCTTCTTTTGAAACATTTCGGCACCCGCTCGCTGAAAGGTTTTGGAGTTGAAAATATTGAAAGCGGAATAATTGCCGCCGGCGCTGCAATGCACTATCTTGCCGAAACACACCACGACAAGCTGCAGCATATTTGTAAAATTTCAAGAATCGAAGAAGATAAATATGTATGGTTAGATAAATTTACTATCAGAAACCTTGAACTTCTAAATTCTTCAAATGAAAATGCTGCAACCTTGTTGGATGTGATTGATCAGACTATTTCGCCGATGGGTTCGAGAATGATGAAAAAATGGATTTCTCTGCCACTGAAGCAAAAAAAGACAATTGAAAATCGTCTTGATATTGTCGGGTTCATTATTTCCGATACAGACTTCAATAATACTTTACAGCAAAATATTAAAACTACCGGCGATATTGAAAGATTAATATCTAAAGTGGCTATCGGAAGGATCAATCCCCGCGAAATGACCCATATTGTAAAAGGTTTGTATGCCATCGAAAAAGTGAAAGAAGCATGTAAGAAAACAAATTCGGCGCCACTTCTTAGCATTGCCGAACAGCTAAATCCCTGCCGGATAATTCGCGATAAAATTGAACAGGAACTCAACCCCGAACCTCCGGCATTTGTAAATAAAGGCCATGTTATCCGCAGCGGTGTTTCTGACGAACTGGACGAACTAAGGCAATTACTGTTTTCGGGGAAAGATTATCTTACGAAAATAAAAACAAGGGAAATTGAACGTACCGGAATTTCATCACTTAAAATCGGTTTTAACAATGTGTTCGGCTATTATCTTGAAGTTACCAATGTTCATAAAAACAAAGTGCCTCCGGAATGGGAACGCCGGCAGACGCTTGTAAATTCGGAGCGATACATTACCGGAGAGCTTAAAGAATATGAACAAAAAATACTCGGCGCCGAAGAAAAAATACTTGAGCTTGAAACAAAGCTATTCAACGAGCTTATTCTTAGCGTTAGCGAATATATCCGTCCTGTTCAGCTTAACGCCTCGCTTATTGCCCGTCTCGACTGCCTTCAGTCCTTTGCTGCAATTTCTGTAAAAAATAATTATACCAGGCCGAAGATCAATAACTCCTACATACTCGACATCAAAAAGGGCCGTCATCCTGTTATCGAAAGCTATATGCCGCCCGGTGAAAAATACATCCCCAATGATGTTTATCTTGATACAAAAAAACAGCAAATAATGATTATCACCGGGCCAAACATGTCAGGAAAATCAGCTTTGCTGAGACAAACTGCCTTGATTGTCCTATTGGCGCAAATGGGAAGTTTTGTCCCTGCTGAAGAATCCAACATTGGAATTGTCGATAAAATTTTTACCCGTGTCGGAGCTTCGGATAATATTTCATCGGGCGAGTCAACCTTTATGGTAGAGATGAATGAAACCGCCAGCATCCTGAACAACATTTCGAACCGCAGCCTTATCCTTCTTGATGAGATCGGACGCGGAACCAGCACTTACGACGGTATTTCAATCGCATGGTCGATAGCCGAATTTCTGCACGAACACCCGCTTTTTAAACCAAAGGTCTTGTTTGCCACTCATTACCACGAACTGAACGAAATGGCATCCTCGATGAAACGGATAAAAAACTACCATGTTACGGTTCGGGAAATTAACAACAAAGTATTTTTTCTTCGTAAACTTCTGCCGGGAGGCACAGAACACAGTTTTGGAATTCATGTTGCAAAAATGGCCGGGATGCCCTCCGTGGTTATCGAAAAGGCAAACGACCTTATGCGAATATTGGAAAAGTCACATAGTCATGACGAATTAAGTAAAAAAATAAAATTGCCGAAAAAAGATAATATGCAACTCAGCTTTATCCAGCTTGACGACCCTTTGCTGCTCCAGATAAAAGATGATATATTGAGCACAGACATCGATACCCTAACTCCTGTGGAAGCGTTGATGAAGCTTAACGAGCTCAAAAACTTGCTGAAAAAATTATAATTTTTTAGGATTTAATTTTTTGAGTTTTAATATTCATTTAAAAATGGAAAATAACTTTTTATGGTAATTGAAATTTTAAAAGGATTTTGGATTTTTTTTAGACTCCATGCTCTTGGCTCTTTTCTTCAAAAATCAATGGTAACGTTTTTTCACAATTTTTATTCCTGCTGCTTTTTTACCGTTAAGGGTGATCGTTACAATGTAGGTACCGGCTTTTACAATATTCCCATAATTATCATTCCCTTCCCAGGTCATGGTGTATTCGCCGGTTGAGATGCGGGCATCCATGAGGTTTTTGATGGTCCTGCCGTTTAGGTCGGTGATTTGGACTAAAACTTTTCCGGGGTTTTTTAACCTGAAAGTGATAAAAGTATGCGCCGTAAAAGGGTTGGGATAAACGAGGATCTTATTTTCATCTTCGTTTTTTTGGAAAAGTTCTCTAACATGGGAGGCAGTATCCTGAAATTCATAAGCGCCCATATCTATCCTGCCGCCGGAAATACGCGGGTTTCCGGCCAGGTCGGTTGCCGGGAGGTGGATGGTATCGCCGTCATATTTGTACAGCACAATTTGTTCATCTTCTATTTTGATATATGGCAGTTCCATGCCCGGCTCATACATGGGTGTACCGGCATTTATGCACGGTGAATCCCATAAAAGCTCATAAGGTGAGTTTTGACCAAAAGGGTTCCATTTGGGGTCTTCATCCATATTGCCATCCAGCCAGTTGAGGGTGTGCTGGTTGTACCAGTTCATTATTTCATCCTCACCGCCTTCGATGTTGGAGTAGGCGATGTTGGCTGTAGCGGGGAAGTTTGAGCCAAATTCGGAACCTAATGACATTTCATAAAGGGAATCTCCAAACATTATAGTATTATAAATATTTAATATGGCCCCTTCATCAACATTTGTTGCTACGCCTAAAGGCCTTCTGGAAATATTATTGCCAATTGTTGCATTAATTAGATCACATTTCGCCTTATTTTTGACTACTAAGGCAACTGGTGAATGTAAATAAATACCTTCTGGAATATGAAAATTTTCTGAAATTTGCACATTGATTATTTCCGCTAAAAATGCGTCTGGTATAGAAAAACTCCCGGCAATCCCAAGTCCGCCTCCCGTTCCGTCTTCTGGTTGATCATCAGGACCATTATTATTAATAATACAATTTGCAATTATATTTTTATAGCCCGAGCAAGATGTATTCCCCAATTGCACAACCCATCCTCCCTGGTTATTGAAAAATTCTGAATTAAATACATTAGTATTATTACCATGAAGTGAATTGAAACCTGGGGAAACAGAACTGATTGTATTTTGTAGTGAAATATTTTTAAAAATAACGTTCTCATTATAATTAAGGTATAAACCAGCCTTATTTGTAATGCTATAATGATTTCCAAAACCATTCTTGAAACCAATATTCGAAACTAGATAATTTCTCATTTGGTTCGAACTGTTAAATACTTTTGTCAAATGTTCTGCATTTACGATAGTGCTATCTTTATGGTTACCAAGAATTGAAATATAACTTCTTGCACTAATCGGTAACATTTCATTATTTATTGATAAAGCATAGGTGCCATTTGAGAGAATTATTGAATTTGGATCTAATGAATCAGGATAAATTTTCTTTATGGCAAAAGCAATTGTTTTTAGTGCTTCATCTGGTGATAATCCACTATTAAGATTGTTTCCTGAAATCGGATTTACATATATATCGTTATCAGTTGGAATTATCTTTGGGTTTTCAATTGAAAGAGAAATATCATCCATAGGAAAGCCATGATTGTCATAAGATAATGCAAAATGTACATCGGGATCCATAATAGTAAAAGTGTCAACAATGATATCTATTTCAGGACAAAACATAGATTTACTGATATCAGCACCCCATCCTGCATAATTCAGGAATATTGAGTTTTTTGATATTGTGTCAAATATTATAGTTGCATTAAAAGCCAAAAAAACTCCTCCACCGAAAGTATTGCAATGATTATATTTGATGATGTTACCAGATAATGTAGCTTCAGTATCATATAGATACAATCCGCCTCCTGTAAGCGAAAAACAATTTTTGATTATATTGTTTTTTATTTTGGGATTTGCATCTTTTATATAAATTCCACCACCGCGCCTGGTATCACCATAACCATTCCCGTTTTGTATTGTAAATCCACTAATCATAATTTCTGCCTGTCCTGTGTTCCTGATGGCAATACAACTCCCGTTTTGATTTCCATCTATTATGGTGTTGTATATATAGCTTTCGTCCTGGGTAGTCAGGTAAAGGCCTGCAATGGTAATATCCTTGGATGCAAAGGTTAGGTAAAGGTTTTCGTACCAGGTACCCGGATATACAAGGATGGTATCGCCGGAAGATGCAGCCATGTAAGCTTCCTGGATCACGGTGAAATCGCCGGTGCCGTCCTGCTTTACGGTAAGGATGGTGGCGTGGGTAATGCAGGTGAATAGGAGAAGTAATAGTGTTAAGTAAATATTTTTCATTTTATTTTCGGTTTTTTCACCTCATCCACAACCCCTTCTCCTCAAGGAGAAGGGGCTCTCCCCCTCTCTGATTTGGAGTGGGGGCCGGGGGGTGAGGTATTTATTTTATCAACACAATTTTTCCGGAAACTTCATAGCCATTCCCGGTAATTAGTTTATAAATATAAATCCCGTTTTCAACGCGGATGCCCGAGTTATTAGTTCCATCCCAGGAGGTTTTATAATAGCCTGCAGGGAAGGTCCCGTTCATCAGCTCACAAACGCGGTTTCCGTTCAGGTCGAAAACACACAGGCTCACCGAGTTTGTGGCGTTAAGCCTGAAAGTGAAAAGTGTTTCGGCGCTGAATGGATTAGGCGAACACCTGGCTTCGCTGATACAAGCAGGAAGCTGGGCAACAGTACCTGATTTCAACGAGGCAATATGGTACTTCGCAGTTTCGCCTTTGTAGATGTACCGTTTCTCGTACACACCGCTAAAAGGGTTTTTAACCGAATAGGAACCCTTTTCAATCGGGGCTGATTTATAGCCTGTCCATGTTTCAAACTCAAGCGGTGTGCCGGGGGGCACATCCTCAAGGTAAGCATTTACTTCTACCAGCGTGTCGTTCGGCAGGCGTACAGAAGCGCCCACTACTTCACCATTGGCCAGGATGGCAATTTCCTCAATGTCGCTGGTTGAATCGGTCTCTACAAAAATTGGCAGGTAAGCAGCCTGTTCTTCGTATGAGTAATATTCAGTCATTATGGTTTCCATTTCCTCCGCAGCCTCCTGTGGCTGGTTCCACTGGAAAGTTACCATGGCATCAGTTTGCAGGATGATCATATCACCATAATGGATGGTTGTTACCCTGCCCTTGACCTTCCACTCGGGTTCCGAGGTGGTTTTTATCATTGTCCAGTACTGTGCTTTTACCATGGTCAGGTCGTCCCACACATAGGCAGGGATGGCATCTTCGGGCATTTGCGCTTCCTCTATGAAATAACCTACCCAATTTTCCTGGCTGGGATAAATGGTAATTTCTGTTGCAGGATCCAGTTTGGCACCATGGAGGGCTATTTCGGGTTGAGTGCCATCTGTAAGTCTCATATCAAATTTATACCCATTTGTACTAAAAACATCATTAAGTGAGCCATCCCAGATCATATTGGCAAAATCCTTATATGGAAAACCGCCTTGGTTTTCAATAAGATGAAGCTCAAGTTCCGGAAAATAATTTATCCTACTAAGTACAGTTTCAGAGAAACCTGGCTCATTCCCAACGCGTTCCATTCTGGGGAAACTTTTCCAGTTCCAGCCGTTTTGTAATCCATAACTATCTTCCTGGTAGTTAATTATTCCGATACAACTTAATGAAAAATTTGAGAAATAGAACTTGTTCATTTTAGGGTAAAATTGTATCAGATCAGTATGTTTTACTAACCATGAATTATTATAAATATAACCCAGTCCTGTTGAATATTTATCAAAGATATTGCTATTGCAGTTCAATATCCCCAGTGATACCATGAATTGGTAATTTTTAATATTATAAACATAAACCATGTTTAATTCGGGATTAAACGCCATATCGTAGTTTTCGTTTTGGAAAGAATAAGAATACGAACTGTCGTATGTAATAATTCCTGTTTCCGTTAATCCGTAAATTTTTTGATCGAACGGATTTGATAATAATTGATTTGCATTACTACATACTACTACATTATTTAATAAATCTAAGGATCCGTCAGGCAATACTTCATATTCTGTTATTAAATTTATTGAACTTGCATAGCATTTGTTATATATCTCATCGAAACAAAGTGAAATAAAAGGTTTTGAAGAAGCAACCTCTGTAATTGAATCGTTTTTATAAAGAATGATCGATGTACCGCATTTATTTGCAATGTAAATCCCACTATTATAATATTTTATATCGCTATAACAAAATCCTGTGGGCAAATCTTTTATCAAAGGATCATTCATTTCATCAATTATATAAAGTTTATCAATGCCTCCAACAGGTATGTAAATTTTTCCATCCGGTGCAGCAAAAACTTTTTTTGGTTGTCCTTCATTGCCTATTGGCCATTCTTTTTCAATTTGGTTGGTGTTTGCATTTATATAGCTTATTTTACCATCTCCGTTTTCTTCAGTGCCAGCTACGTAAACATAATCGTTTGAACTGTTTGCACCGATAGATACCGGATCGTAATCCAACTGAATAGTAGTATTAAGTAATTGTTCCATATTACAATTAAAAACTACAATTTCGCCTTTATAAATATTTGATTTAACTGCAAAAAAAGCTTTATCAAAATTTTCTTTCAGGCATCCTTCAATAATAATTCCACCTGTTAAAACAGTATCAACCGGCTCCGCTGACATTTCGTCTATAAAATAAACCCGGCCCGATTCAATGTTTGCTGAAACCAGAACATTAGAATCAGGTATTGAAGTTAAATCGAACAATTGTGTTTTATCAACAGTACCTGTGGGTTCTACAATACCATTATTATCCATTCCTATTAATTGTCCGGTACACGTGCCGCCGGCAAATGCCTTTTCACTTGATTTAGAGTAAACAAGACTATAGAGATAATTTTTATCAACATACTTAATTACAGAATCATTAATACAATCAACTACTCCTAAGCAAAAACTATGACCATCATTTCCAGTGAAAAATATCCTGGGAGTATTATTGTCGGAATTATGCTCAAAGTGTATAATATTGTTATATAATACGTTAATGTAGTTTTCAATTGTATCGGTAATTTTTACTATTTGTTCCTCTCCGATTAAATCTGAATATAGCGAACCGTTGCAGTATCCCATACTCCCATAAATGTGCCCGATAAATTCGTACTGGTATGTTAAATTATTATCGATTATAATAATCTTGTCAATCGCACTGATATAGATTTTATTTTCATTCGGGTTCGGCAAAATAGCATTAAATGATTTATTGTAAGCGTAATAATTAGATGACAATGAAACACCGGTAATTTTATAAACCCTGTTTTTACCGTTAATATCAGAAATCATCCAATAAATATTATTATCGTAATCCGAATAGGCAAGGGAAGATTTAATAATTTTTGAAATACCGGAGGTAGTGTATGTAAGTGTTGCTATTATATTATTTGTATTGTCGATAACTACAACATTGCCATCATTGGTCGCGCAATAAACATTTTGATTTTCCGGATTATATAAAATTCGTTTTTCATAAACAAGAGGTAAATTTTCCGCCATACTATCAAAAAACATTGTGCCAATGTTGGAAACATCGAATTTACTTACGGTTTCGTGCATTGTTGCATCTATTGCAAAAATCTTTCTGCCGGCAAAAGTGTATATACAATTATTGGATGGGTTATAGCAAAGATGGCTGGGCATACCTCCGCCAAAATCTTTGGGGTAATCAATAATTGTATTTGGGTATGGTTCTGTCTGGATACGGTAAGTGGTTTCTATCGGTGTAGTGTCAATTGAATTAATATTACCGGTGTAATACTGCTTGAAGAATGAACTGTCAGATGTAATCAGGGTGACAATCCCGGTAAGACTGTCGTTTGTATCAATAAAAACGTTTACCTGCGATTTGAGGGTTGTTGCAATTGTTACAATTAATAACATTGAAAGAACAATTCTGATTATGTAGTGTTTATTTTTAATTTTAGATGATTTTTTATTGTGAATTAATAATTTATTTTAATATAAAGACGCTGAGTGGAAAAACCAAATTATGTTTATGGTGGGTCTTTATTGCACACGCAGCAAAAGGCATTTGTGCTATCTGGCAGATGTATATTTATTTTTGAATAGTGAATCATTTGGTTTTTAGCTTTTAGTTTAGGTGTTGCAAAGATAGGATTTATTTTATAAAAATGCAAGAAAATATTTTTTTGTGGATTTTGAGAATTATTACTTTTGCGCGTTTATAAGCATTACATTTTTAATTAAATTAAAAAATTTTAAGATGAAAAGATTCAACTATTTTACATGCGCCTTACTTGTTGCGCTTTTCGCAGCACAAATGACTTTTGCACAGGAAGAGAAAAAGGAAGAAGAAGAAAAAAAAGAAGTTTACGAATTTACCGATGTTATCAGGCTGAAGTCCACACCGGTAAAAAACCAGTATCGTTCTGGCACATGCTGGGGTTATTCCGGTCTTGGGTTCCTCGAATCGGAATTGCTGAACAGCGGCAAAGGTGAATACGATCTGTCCGAAGCATTTATAATCAGAAACGCTTATTCCGACAAAGGGGATTTATATGTCAGGTTTCACGGCAATGGCAACTTTAGCGGTGGCGGCGCTTTCCACGATGTTACCGAGATGATAAAAAAAACGGCATTGTTCCTGACACGGTTTATGACGGGCTTGTTATTGGCGAGGAATATTTTGTGAATGGTGAAATGGATTACGTTCTGCAGGCTTATGTTGATGCTGTTATCAAAAACAAAAACCGCAAACTTACTCCTGTTTGGGAAAAAGGTTATGAAGGAATACTCGATGCCTATATCGGAGAATATCCCGAAACATTTATTTACAACGAAAAAGAATATACTCCTGAAAACTTTGCCGAAGAACTTGGGCTTAATATGGACGACTATGTTGAAATTTCTTCATTCACTCATCATCCGTTTTATGAGAAATTTATTCTTGAAGTTCCCGACAACTGGATGCTCCACGAAATTTACAATGTGCCTTTGGATGAGATGATTGAAATTATTGATAATTCACTCGAAGACGGCCATACTATTGCCTGGGGCGCCGACGTAAGCGAAAAAGGATTTTCGTGGAAAAATGGCGTTGCCGTTGTGCCGGATGAAGAAAAACCTGATCTTTCAGGAACCGAACGTGATAAATGGGAAAAACTCACCAAAAAGGAAAAACAAAAAGAACTTTATAATTTCGAAGAAATAGTGGCTGAGAAAAATATTACCCAGGAAATGCGTCAGGAAGGCTTCGATAATTTCACGACAACCGACGACCACGGTATGGAAATCGTAGGGATAGCCAAAGACCAGGAAGGTAATAAATATTATATTGTAAAAAATTCGTGGGGCACAGATGGAAAATACGATGGATATTTTTATGCTTCCGAACCTTTTGTAGCCTACAAAACCATCGATATAATGGTTAATAAAAATGCAATTCCTAAAAAGATCAGGAAAAAACTTGGGATATAAAATTAAGATACTACCATGAATTTAATTGAGAAATGATAAAAGGTAAATCCATCCATCCAGACGGACTCCCTTCGGTCGTACGGACTTGCTTCGCTTCGTACGGACTTCTTTCAGTCGTTGGAAAAATGGAATATCCATACGGACTCCTTTCAGTCGTTGGAAAAATGGCAGGAACAACCCACCGTTCCATCATTTCAATAAAAACACTTTGCCCATTAAAATAACAGTAGAACCAAAATTAAAATAAAGGACTGACAAATCAATTAATTGTCCAGCTTTCCCACGAATCTTCCACTTGTGGGCTGACCAGTACTTGTGGGTCTTGTTCCTTTGCGTTTTTCCTGATCGATTCAATCGAAACCTCCTTTGAGAGGTAATCAGCAAGTTCGCCGTAGGTAATGTTGCCTTGGCTTTCCTGGAGCTTTTTCAAAAGATAGTATTGAACATTCCGTGCTTTTCGTTGTAGTTTGGTAATGACGACTGCTCGCCGGTGCTTGCAGAAAATACGACCATATTCCCAAACAGTGCATCTTCTTTTGGCCTGACCTTAACGCTTCGTGCAGCCAGCAATCCTGATTCACGGCCACCGCCCGAAAAACAGGCGTCAAGAAAAATTGTGATACGCCCCGCTCCGGTTTCTGAAAACTTTCTGTACAAATCAGATAATTTTATTGCAGAGGATAAGCTGGCGGCGCTCACATCCACAGGAATAAGGTAAGGCGTGTGTGAGTTTTCATCAGGGAAACCATGTCCGGCGTAATAAAAGATCAGTTCAGCCTTGCTTCCAAGCCTTTTAAGTATTGCCACCACTTTTTATATCTCACGGTTCATCTGCCCTGCCGTAGCGTCTATTGCAAAGAAAATATTTCTATCCTCTATACCAAGCACTTTCTCGGCATATTGCCTGAACACTGAAGCATCGTTGCGGGCAAAAGCCACATTCATCTCCGAATTCAGCCCCATCTGGTAATCCTGATAATTTTCGTTACCGAAAATAAGAGCAAAACGGTTTGGATTTTTATCCGTTACTTTTGGAATATTTTTGTCAACCGCCGAGGTAAGAATAGCTACAATTATTTCAGGTTTGGCAGTTTGCGTCCCTGCCGTTTCGATCTGAAGTTCGCGGGAAGCAATTAGCTGGTCGATTTCCAGAGTGATCTCTTTTGATTCGCCGTATTTTTCGTACCTTTCTGTAACTTCAAATTTCAATGGGATGAGGTCGGAGGCATATTCGTTATTTGTAAATAAGGGTGAAAATGATAGTTTTAAAATCGCCCTGAGAAAGCGTTCCAAGCTCCGCCACTTCATTTGATGATAAGCAAAATATATTTTCCGGCAGATTTATTAATTTGAGTTTTACATTTTCCGCATTACCATCGCCAAGATTCTGCACTAAAACCTGCACATCAAATTGCTTACGTTTTTTTTATCATTGTGCCGGTGCTGCTTTGTACGGCGTAGTCGGCAATTTTCAGATCAGGAGCCATAAATGCCATTGTTACAAGCTCGACAACAAGCGGGTCGGAATCAAAACCATTTGGCTCTTCCGCAGTTATCCGGAAAACCGCCTTACCGTTTTTTATGTCCATACTGCCATCTATCTGCAGTTCTATTTGCAGGTTTTCACCTGTTTTCAAATTGTCGAGGGTTTTGTTTTTATCAAAATAAAGTCCCGTCGCTCCGGTGGTTTCAACTATGTTAAGTTTTAATCCGCGGCCATCGCCCATGCCTGTATTTTTTAATAAAAAACTTAATGTGGCAGTTTCGCCGGCATTGATAGCATGGTTACCGTCTTTGTCGGTCAGGACAATGGAAGAAGTTTCAATTTCCAAAAAAGGTGGCTTTGGCTGGCCTTTGGTGATGTGGAAGCTGTACTCGCCGCTATGGTCTTTTATTTCCTGCGGTGTGGCATTACTGAATAAAACAAGTAATGCAACAAAAAGAATTATTTTTTTCATTTTTTTGTATTTAGAGTTATAATATTTCAGATAATTTCCGCTTATTTTCCATGAACATTTCATAAATACCCGCCCATATCAAAGTATCTTCATCATCGCCTTTTTTTCCCGATTTGTATTGATTATAAAAATCCTTGGTTGATACTCCGTATTTTTTTTCAAAGTCAAATAAATCTGCTTGAATATTTATCTGTTCTTTTTGTATTCTTTAATACAAAAGTATTAATTCTTTTTTAAAAAAAATCTCCATTCCAAAAACATTTTTCGAAAGAGCTTATTTCCTCATTAAAAAAATATTGTAAATCTTTTTATTGCCATGATTATTTTAAAGCTTTCACCTTTGCGAAAGTTAATATCTTTTTACCCCCTGATACTTTAAAGCTTTCACCTTTACGAAAGGTGAAAGCTTTCTTAACCCAATAAAAAAAGAGTAAAGTGTTAGATAGTCCCGGGCGACACGTAAACCGTAGTTGTCGCCGCTATGGTTGTCTGGGTCGGGCCAGCCACCGGTATAGTTGCTCACGCCGATAACCAGGGCGTGGTTGCCGGAATAAAGTGAGGTGGTTTGCCCGTCGATTTCGAGTTTAACTTTTTTAAGTTTTCAATAGTATAAAATATTTTGTTTTTTACTTTATTATTTAGCCGTAGTTTTTCAAAAAAAAATAGAAGATTGGAAATTTTATCTTATATTTGCCACTGATTAGTTATTACTAATTTTTGAGAAAAATTTTATACTATTATGATCAGAACCATTCAATTGTTACTGCTGTTGTTGCCAATTGTTCTCTTTGCTCAAAACCAGGATAATGAAGTTCTTGAAGCCATACAACAAAACCGGATTTTGTCATTCGGTGGTTGCGACATCATTCATGTAAAGGGCAAAACCTACCTGGCAGGCGTTAGTGCAGTGGAGGTAGGCACAAAAAAAATCTCCTCACTCGTGCGAGTTGGAAAGGTTAAAGCCGAGCGTGAAATTACCACATTTATCAACGGTTCCGACATTACCTCCCGCACCGAATCGTATATGAAAGAAGAACTGATTACTATAAACGACTCATCTTATGTAACCACCATAGACACTTTTGTGGAATATATTCGTGAAAATTCGGAAGGTTTTGTGAAATCCATGCGGCCTGCAGGGTTTTGGTATTCCGAAGATAAATCGTTGTTTTTTTACACTTTATATAAAGAAGTTAACCTATAAATAAATATTGATATGAAAAAATGTACACTTTTTCTGACTTTTATTAGTCTGACAATCCTGTTAAGCGCTCAAAATCCCGCAGACCTTGCTAAATCAAAGGCCGTTCAGGAAACCCAGGAGGTGAATACCGAGATGGTAGAATACCCTGAAGACGTACTTCGTCAAAATGTTTCTGAAATGCTTGCGAATAAAGGAAAATCATTAGGTACTATCAACAGTGATGGCTCCATTTACGTAGTTGCGTCGGCTACCACAGCCCGGCCCAGCAATATGACGGGGTTCATCAATAGCAGGAATGTGGCTTACAACATTGCAGAGCTCACTGCAAAAATGAATCTACTGAGAATGGCTGGTGAACAAATCACCTCAGGACGCGGCTTTACCATGCTCGAAGATATTATCGAAGGCGAAGACCCGGATGCAAGCCACAAGGCTTCGATACTTGAAAAAGCTGCCCGTGTGGTTGATAAATCACTCGACAAAGCATTGGGCTATCTTGGTGTGTCCGAAGAAGAAATAGCCAAAATGAATCAGTCAAAAAAACAGGCAGTTTATGAGCAAAACTTTAACCAGACTGTAAAATCACTTGTCGCCGGAATGGTTAAGGGTTGCGCTACAGTGATGATTGCCGAGGGCGATGCCGGGAAGGATGATTATCAAATTGCTGTTTGTATGAAATATTCACCCGAGTACCAGTCGCTATCATTCCTCATCAAAAACAATGCGGACTTTCAAACTCCGGTAGGAAAAGTGAAGAACAGTGTGGAGAAAATTCAGAACATGCCCGAAAATAAGCTGGTAGGCAAGCTTGGTGCGCAGGTTACCTTTAACAGCAGTGGCGAAATGATTGTTTTCGGTTTCGGACAGCAGGAGGTGAGGACTACCTCATCCAGGCAATCAGCCGCCTTCTCGAGGGCTTACAGCCAGGCCAGGCTGCAGGCTATAAACAACATTAAAAATTTCGTGGCCGAAGATTTGATTGCCGAAGAATCGCTCACAAACATCGAAAAACTTCGTGAATACGATGATGGCGATCAGGCCTACTTTAGCCGGCAAAAATGGGAACAAGCCGTTCAGGCTAAAGAAAGTACTCTGAATCTGGCGACCCATGAAATCAGACAGTGGAAAGGTAAACACCCTGTTTCGGGAAACGATATTGCAGGATTTGTGGTTGCATGGTCGCCTTCCAACGCCGAGCAGGCCAACAAGCTTAAAGATCAGTTTCAAAAAAGTGATAAGGAAAAAGGTTCGTTGAAGGATGCTGACAAACGTAAGCAAACCAAAAAAAGTAAAACAATCGTAACAGGTGAGGAAGACGATTTATAGATTCATTTTTTTATACATTCTTGGGTATATACCGCTATGTTCAGCAGGTCAGGTGTATTATGCCAATAATGAGGCATCATTTGAGATTCTCGAAAAGGCTGACAATTACCAGGTAAAATGCAAACTGATAAAGGATATTCAGGGAAGCAGAAGACTGCAGCGAACACTGAACCGTATGCGGCTCAAGGCAGTTGACCTTGTTGGAAATTATATTGTCTTTAATCGATTGCAATTTGATTATACCCAAAAAAACGACCTGTTTGAAGCATTTACAGATTATTGCAAGCTAAATTTCGAAGCTCATGTCGAAAAATTCTCCGGGTCGCACTGGGAAGTTTGTGGCAACACCAGATGCATCAGCTTTTGGTGCAGGAAAAATGACTTTGTGGTCGGTAATGACTATTTTTTGGTAGATTTTGATGTTGCTGAAATTCTGATGCTTGACTTCAGGCGAAAAAAAACCATTACCAGCGCCTGCAATCTCATGGGAACCGGTTTGCTGGATCCGGCTAAAGAAATGGAAATCGAATCACTTTTCCTGAACGGAACCGCCATTTTGGATGATCGGATCAGCAGGTTACTTAAGCTGAATCCCGGCAGTCAGTTGGAAAATTCTCTGTTTGGCAGCGACAGCCTAATGCATGCCGGTGTTGAAAATATTCTTCATCAGGATTATCAATTTTGTAATTTTGGTGAGATGATCATTGCAAAAATACTTTTTACATGTGCTTCACCTATTCTAAAGGACAGCATCTACAAGGGATACCGCAAAAACTTAGGAAATTGCAACGGAATATGGTATCAGGTTCAACATTTTGTGGCAAGCAAGAGGGATGATTCTGATTTTCAAGGATTTGATGAAGCCACTGTATTTGACATCATTGGCGATTATCCGGTAGCTTTAAACATATTCGGGTTACATATAGGCTACAATGGTAAATACTATCAACTGGCCTCACAAGCATTTGCAGAAGAGAATATCGAATATGCACTGGAGTTGCTACAAAATGAAATTAATTTCAATGGTATTACGCCACAAGTCTTAAACCTCACCGGTGCTTGCTACCGGCTTCTGAATCGTCCGGCGAAGGCCCTATCTTATCTTATGCTTGCTTTTTACCTCGACATGGATGTGCCATACGTGAGTGGGAATACCTGTCTTTGCCTGGATGCACTGGGTTATGAAGGGCTTGATGAAATAGCCGTATATTTTTTCAATTCAAATACTATCGATTCCTGGAGTAAAACACAAATAGCAAATCTGATAAAACAATAAAACATGCAAAAATTTTTATTGATCGTATTCGCAATTTTTTTGATGGCCCCTGTGGTTTTGGCACAGGCCGAAGATGAAGAGATGATGATTCTGGAAGCTAAAGAGGGTGAAAAAAAGGTAATTGCCGATGGCTATGGGGCCACGCCTGATGAAGCGCTCGAAAAAGCCCTGCAGAATGCTGTGGAGCAAGCTGCTGGCGCCTATGTGAGCAGTATAACCGAAATTGAGAACGACGAAATTATAAAGGATGAAGTCCTGTCACTGAGCCACGGTTTCATTAAGAAACACCGCAAGCTGTCGGAAAGCAAGTTCGACGATGAGTACAAGGTGGTGGTTGCGGCTATCATCGTGGAGAAACAAATTATTGAGCGGCTGGAGGCAAGCGGCATAAAGGTAAATTACAATGCCTCCGGGCTGGTTAGCGACATGAAGGCCTGGGATAAAATGAAAGCGGATGAGTACAAAATGGCCAAGGCACTGTTTGATGTACACGAGATGAAAAACTATGGCATCATTTGGAATTATATCCTGCACATGGAAGAACCTCAGCGCCAAGGCAACAAATATACTCTGAAAGGCACGGTATCAGCAACTACTAACCCTAACTATACAATCGAATTTTTCAACCTTAAAAATATCCTGTCGGAGCTGGCACTGGAAACCGAAGAGATGAAATATCAGATGCCCGTGGCCCACTCGGTAAGTAAAAACAGCAAAAAAACAATATCGTACGACAGGTATGCTTTTAAAGTCTTCAAGCGAAAAAAGAAAGGCACTATAAAGGAAACCACGAAGTACATCGATCTGATCGTCCCTATTGTGAAGCCCAAAATTGTTACTAAGAAAAGAGCGTACGGAAACAGGCAAAGGGTTCCATTCAAGTTTTATGGTGTGAATGAAATGACAGGGCTTATGATGTTTACTTTTAAAAAATATGAAAAAGAGCTGACGCAGCAGGATAAAAACCGCATTAACGAACCCTGGCTTAACAAGTATAATATGATATTTGATTTTTTTTCAAAAGATTTCACACCATACATTCTTGTTCTCACCGAAGGTGAAAACATCTTAACAAACAGTAAAGTGGTCACATTTTATAAATTTATGAACCCTAAAACAATTGAAGTAATTAGAAATTATATTACCTTCCTGTTTGAGTCGGCGCATTGCAAGGTGGTTTTTAAAACCAACGGGGATGGCGAACCCATCGACTATATTCCCAATGCTTTTTACGCACAATATGCCGGAATCGATCCCAAGGTTTGGAGCACCAAAGCCAACACCGCTTACAAAGGGATTGTTTTCAACAAACTCCCTGCCCTGAACTTTACTTTTATTATAGAAAAGATGTTTAGCGAGGAGGAATTTAACAAGATTACCGAAATCGAAGTTGAGCCCTTTAAGGGCGAGCAGTGGATGAAATAATGCATTGTACAGGGTTGCTTTAAAGTTTTCACCTTTGGCAAACTCAAATTTCCTCAATAACATGATGGATAACTGTTATAAACTGAGGGCAAGGCGGAAACCCAAGTATTTGAGCCCGGAGCCAGGGTACCAGTTGGCGCGGTTTGCAACCCGGCAGTACCCGTCATAGTCGTACCAACCGCCGCCACGGTACACGCGGAGAGAGCCCGATGAGGCTCCCTGCGGATTATTACGAGAACTTTTTTTATAATAATCGCTTCCGTACCAATCGCTGCACCATTCCCACACATTGCCACTCATATCGTAAATACCAAGTTCGTTTGTTTTTTTGTTGCCTACTTCATGTGTGCCATAATCTTTATGGCTTTTTCCTTTATCAAAAGAATTCTTGTAATACCAAGCCACTTCAGAAATATTATTGCTTCCGCTGTATTTGTAACCCCGGCTTTTATTTCCGCCGCAGGCTGCGTATTCCCACTCGGCCTCAGTAGGCAGACGGTAGTTTTTGCCTGTTTTTTGGTTCAGCTTTTTTATAAAATCCTGTACATCAATCCACGATACCCCATCAACCGGACAATTATCACAATCTTTAAAACTTAAATTCGGAGGGTCATCGCCCATTATTTCCTGCCATTGTTTTTGGATTACTTCATATTTGCCTATGTAAAAATCATCTAGCGTTACCTGGTGTGCGGGTTTTTCATTAACATAGCAATCGCTTCCCTACTCCGAAGTACAACCCATGGTAAATGTGCCGCCTTTTACAAAAACCATTTCAATGCCTAAATCATAGGCCTTGCGGGCGCGCACTTCAAAGCAAATATGTTCGCCCGTTAGTTTTTCCCGTTCGGCAAGCACATCCCAGCTTATTTCTTTTCCATATCCGGCTTTCACCTTGCTGCCTACATCGCCGGTAACTTTTTGCAACGGGCTGCCCCAGGTACTTCCTCCGTTGGTGGAACAGTAAACGCTAACATCAAAGCTTTCTGCCCTTCCTCCGGGGTCAACAAGGTTGTAATAAATTACTATCCTATTGCCTTCCTGTTCTGCACGTACGTTTTTTATGCTCTGAGAAAAAACAGAATTAAATGCGATAAAAATGAAAAACGCTGTAATTATTTGTTTCATCATTATTTTTTTTGATTGAAGGGCAAAGACTGGAATTTATTTTGTTAAAAATTCAAAACATTATATCATTATTTTCCCTTCAATACGTTTACTCATAAAAAATCTATATTTTTGCCAAAATCTTTATTCTTGCATTAATAAAATTAATACCGTAAAAAATGCTGAAAATATTTAAAAAACGTTTTTTCAAATGGCTTTTTCTGTTTACAATAGCCGGAATAATTTCGTTCGGTTTTGTGGGATGTAAAAGTCAGAAAAAAATTGCGGCTGAAAAAGCAGCAGCCGAACGCACTCAAAAAATCGACCAGGCAAAAACCGACCTGTTAGCAATTATCAACGACCGGGGAAATATGACCATATCTGAAAAAGAAGATAAAGTGTCGGAAATTAAAGGAATGAATCTTCAGGACCCAGAGGTTGACGCCTTGATAATTAAAGTTGAAGACCTCCTTGAAAATGAAAGACTGGAACAGCGGAAAATCGAGGATGAAAAAAGGAAAAAGGAAAAAGAAGCAAAAAAGAAGGAAGAGATGAAATTCAACAAGATTGAATACTATTTTCAGGCAATAGCCAACTCAAAATCGCTGGAGATGGCTAATACGAAGATCAATGAAGCTCTGAAAATTTTTGCATCCGCAGATGTTCCGGTGCTTATAATTATTAGCCAGGAAGGCGGTATTAATGATTATGACCGCCCGACAAATATCAAAAATTATCTGGAATATATTAAAGACCAGAAAAAATCAGTTAACAAAATCCACAATGTTGAATTTGATGAAAACGGAAAAATAATTGAATTAGAATTAATTAAAATGTAAAGTAATGAAAATTATACATATTTTTCTTTTAGGAATATTTTCACTGACACTTTCTTTCAGTGGATTTTCGCAGGACAATATCAGCCCCGAACGTAAAATGGCCATCGATAGCCTGGCGCTCGAAAAAGTAAGAGACCTCAGCAAATATATTAGCATTATTGGAAATAAGGAAACCCCCTGGTCGGAAGCAAACAGGGTTATCGAAAGAACTCTTGAGCTATTTTCGGAAGGAGCGCAGATGGGAGTTTCATCGCTCAACGAACCTGAAGTAAAATATTATGATATTCGCACATATCTCGAAAGACTGATGGCGCTGAACTACGACAAAGTTAAAATTGAATGGTTCAATATCGAATATATCAGCGAGCTCGAAAAGCAACCCGATGGACGCTATGTTGGCGTTATCACCATTTATCAAAGGTTTGAAGGCCGTACCGGCGATAAATTGAAATATGTTGATACCACGAAAAAAGACATCACCGTTTATGTTGAACGGAAAAAAACACAAATCAGCGGCAGGATAATCGGATTTTGGGATGTTCTTCTTGGCGATGTTCGTGTTGTTGAAACAAAACCTTAACCCGTACAATTCACAAATTCTATAATTAATAAATTTTCCCTTTAAAAAATCAGCTATTAATTAATTATTTTCTGATGAGATTTATTTTTTTGATGATCTTATCCGGAATATTAATTTCCGGAAAAAGTTACGGGCAGTTAACAAACACATTGTCTAAAGAAGAAAATTCGTTTTATGCGGAAACAAAGCAAGTGAACCAATTTTTCAGAAGATTTAACAGCGAGGAAAATATTAAAGGAGTCAAACTTCGGACAACCGACACCGCATACCGGAATCCTGTTGAAAGAAAAAAATATATCGGCATTCTTTTCGACGAAGAAAATGACCGCATCAACAGGGATTTAAAAATAAATTTTATTGAGGATGTTACAAACGCGGACAAACAGGATTTCCTCGAATTTCATGGCGGCGACTGGTTTTCCGAAATTTTTGTAAAGTTCGACAGAAACGGGCAGGAAATTTTTGTTACGTTTTTTATGGAACTTGTTGACGAAAATTTAGGATCAAAATGGATAATAAAAGACGTGTATTTCCCGGCCTATGAAGTGCTTTACAAACCCGATTCGCTCACTTCATCAAGGTTTCTGCATCCTTTAAGCCACGAACTCGACTTTATGAACCTGGATAAAGTTTTTAAACTGGGCGAACATACCGGAGATTATTTTGTGCAGGGATTTAAACCCGACAAACTTTCTATTTTTCTTTACGAACTTCAAAGATCGAATCTGAAATTCAAATATGTGAGCGGAGTAAAATTTCATTTTTTCCAGATAGAAGGATGGTATTTTGAAATTTCAGAATTTAACCGTCCCGGCCTCAACCGCGGTTGGTTAATTTCAAATCTTATAAAATT
>CBDUSJ010000004.1:0-20692 GCA_965369845.1 uncultured bacterium
TCCCACAAGACTTAAAATTTGCAGGCGAAGATACAATAGTTAAAATCGGCGACAATACAACTGTCCGCGAATTTGTTACAATCAACCGTGGAACCAAGGCAAATTATGAAACCGTTATTGGCGATAACTGTCTGTTGATGGCTTATGTTCATATTGCACACGACTGTATAATCGGGAATCATGTAATCCTTGCCAATGCGGCAACACTTGCAGGGCATATTACAATCGATGACTGGGCAATTGTTGGCGGTATTGCAGCCGTTCACCAGTTTGTTCAAATTGGAGCGCATTGCCTGGTTTCAGGAGGTTCGCTTGTTCGTAAAGATGTTCCGCCATTCACAAAAGCAGCACGCGAACCACTGTCGTATGTGGGAATTAACTCAATTGGCCTGCGCAGAAGAGGTTTTTCAAATGAGAGAATAAATGCCATCCAGGATATTTATCGTATCATTTACATAAAAGGATACAATGTTTCGCAAGCTAATTCCATCATCGAGGCTAATGTACCGGCCACTCCCGACAGAGATGAAATTCTTTCGTTCATCCAAAAATCAAAACGAGGAATAATGAAAGGATATTCAAGATGGGATAAGAAAAATTTTAAATAATGAAAATTATCATCTATAAAAAATAGAATCAGTATTTTTATTAATAACTTCAATTTGATTTTTTTATGGCAACTACTTCGGATTTCAGAAACGGACTATGTATCGAACATAATGGAGAGCTGTGGACAATTATTGGATTTCAGCATGTTAAACCGGGAAAAGGACCTGCTTTTGTAAGAACAAAAATAAAAAACGTTAAAACCGGTAAAGTTTTACCTTACACCTTTACTGCCGGTGTTAAAATAAATATACAGAGAGTGGAACGCCGCCAGTATCAGTTCCTTTACAAAGAAGATACAATTTATCATTTTATGAACTCTCAAACTTTCGAGCAGACATTTATTGACGAAAGCCTGATAAATGCACCCGCTTACCTTAAAGAAGGCCAGGGAGTTGAAATTTTGTTTCATACCGAAACCGAGTCGGCAATTTCGTGTGAACTCCCCGCTTACGTAGAATTAAAAATTACTTATACCGAACCGGGAGAAAGGGGCAATACAGCCACCAACACTCTTAAAGATGCTACAGTTGAAACCGGAGCTATTGTCAAAGTTCCCTTATTTATCAACGAAGGTGAAACTATCAAGGTGGACACGCGTTCGGGTAATTACTCCGAAAGAGTTAAAAGCTGAATAAATGAAACTTGAACGACCTTATTCTCTCCGGGAAATCTCCGTCATGCTCGGGGCAACCTTTTCCGGGAATCCCGAACATAAAATAACCGGCCTTAACGAGATTCATATAGTTGAAACCGGAGACCTGACATTTGTTGACCATCCCAAATATTACAACAAGGCGCTTAATTCTAAAGCAACCACCATTATTATTAATAGAGAAGTAGTGTGTCCTGCCGGAAAAGGATTGATATTTTCGGAAGACCCTTTTGGTGATTATGTAAAATTAGTAAAAAAGTTCAGACCATTCGAAGCATGTAATTTGCAAATCAGCGAAACAGCAGAAATATGCGAAGGAACAATTATTCAGCCAAATGTGTTCATCGGTAATCATGTTAAAATCGGTAAAAACTGCCTGATACATTCTAATGTCAGCATTTACGACCATACAATAATTGGCGATAGTGTAATAATACATGCCAATAGTGTTTTAGGTGCAGATGCTTATTATTTCCAAAGAAAACCTGAAGGCTACCGAAAATTTGAATCTTGCGGCAGGGTGATAATCAGGGATAATGTTGAAATTGGAGCACTTTGTTCCATCGATAAAGGTGTGTCAGGAGATACTACCATCGACTGCGGAACCAAACTCGACAATCATTGCCAGGTCGGCCACGACACATACATAGGAAAAAACTGTCTGATAGGTTCACACGCCGCAATTGCAGGAGTTACAAGAATTGAAGACGATGTAATACTTTGGGGAAGGGTTTCAATAGATAAAGATATCGTGATTGGCAAAGGCGCTATCGTGCTTGCAACCTCTGCAGTTGATAAAAGCATAGAAGGAGGAGGTAAAGTTTATTTCGGACAACCGGCCGATGATGTAAGAAAAAAATGGCGCGAATTAGTTGCTTTACGACAATTGCCGGAATTGGTGAAAAAAATTAATCGGTAAGAATTAAATGTTAAAGATATTTTTTTTTATTAATCTATAGTTATCAAGAAGAAGAAATAAAATTAAAGATAGAATCAAAACTGCAATAGAAAAAATTCCTGTAATTATCATTCTTTTTGGAAACACTTTCTTATCAGCCGGAAATGGTTTGGTTATGTAAGTATAATATGTTATTTCACGATTCAGACTTTTTAGTATTTCATCAATATCCCGTTTTGCTTTTCCATATTCTTCTATCAAATCATAATACCTGTCATTAAAAAAGACAAAATCAGCACCTTTTTCCTGGATATTTTTTTTCCATCTTATTACATCTTTTTCAGAAATATATTTTGCATTATCTCCATCTACTGTTTTTAAAAAACCTCTGGAAATTTCTCTGCTTTGATTCGGATAATCAAAAATCTCATATTCTGAATTAAGTATTTGAAGTTCTGATTTTACACTATCTATCTCCCTTAATTTCCTATTATAGTGTTCAACTAAAAAGCAATACGTTTCTCTGTATTTTTTTCTATGACTATTTAATACAAAAATATTATAAAAATTTAGAATATCCTCAACCAATAAAGATGCAGTATCCGGATCAATATCAAATACTTCTATTTCTATTGACTCATATTCAGTTCTGTCAATATTAACATTATTCCAATAATTTTTTACAATTTCAGAATAATAAGCTTTTCGAGTCGAATCAATTTTATATCTTTTTCCAAGATCATATTTTTTTATCACACTATCCGCAATTTCCTGCGATTCAAGAAACTGGAGCATTTGTTCTGTTTGACTTTCCTGAGAAAACGGAATTAGATTTGAAGGATAAACTACTGCAAATGACTTGTATTTCGGTTTCATAAAATTTGGCATCGTAAAAATTATAGAAACACCGATACTCAATATGAAAATAATCAATAAATGCCACTTCCATTTAATAATAGTAGTTATCAGTCTGCTTAGATTAAAATAGTTTTCCATACATGTTTTAGTTTAGGAGAAGTAAAAGAGTTATAATTTTAGTGTGTTGTGGATTTTGTTTTTTTATGATAAATATCAAGGGCTACAATTATTGCAAAAAAGCCCCAGACAGGTACAGAAGCCTTGTCGGTATCGAGAAAATTATTTAGTAAACCATGAATAAAATAGGTAATAAGTCCGAGCATTACAGTAAGGCTTAATAACCTCGCTTCTTTGTCGGTTGAAGTATGATAAACATTCATTGCCGTTTTAATAGCGAAAATGAGTATTAGAATAATTGTTATCATTCCCATAAGGCCTTGTTCAGCCATTGGCCCGATATATTCGCTATGGGCATTGCCAAGGTCGCCGGCATTGGTACTGATTATGGTTTTCTCTTTGCTCCTTTGGAACGGAGCATATAAAAACTGATATGTGCCAGGCCCCCATCCGAAAACAGGTCTTTCGTGATACATTCTTATCGCTGCCTGCCATCGGTTTATTCTTTCAAGGTTCGAGGCATCGGATGAAATATTATATATCGATTGAACATGTTCCACCATATCGGTTGATGAATCCTGTTCGTTCCTTTCCAACATTTCAACTATCTGATTTTGAAAAGAATAAAATATTGTAATAAATATAATAACCACCCCTAATATCCATCTGAACTTTATCCTCATCAAAACAATCAGATAAACCAAAAATGCTGCGATAAGGCTGATCCAGGCAGCGCGACCGTAAGATAAAATAACCGCCATGATCATCAGAGCTACAAATACTAATGCAATAATTTTGATTTTTTTTGAATAATTCTTATCAAAAACATAACCCACGATTACAGGTAGAAAAATAGCGATTGCAGCGCCATAAGCTGTATGATCGTTATAAAAGGGGGCCATTACCCAGTGACCAGTTTCTTCATCAAATCCGTACTTAGAATGATTTATTATGGTATAAAAAATAACCCCTATTAACGAAATTACATACAGCCATGAAAACTTTTTAATATTGCTGATTTTTTTAAACAAGATAGTTCCAATAAAAAAGAACGGCACAACAAACCATACCCTCGAAATGAAAAATTTTACTGAAACTAAGGGCATCTCACTTGTTAGAGTTGTTATTAATATCCAGCTAAGATTTAAAAGAATACAAATAGTTACCGGATGTCGCAGCACTTTTCTATCATAGGGAACACCTGAAAATAATTTAAGGATAAAAATAATTAACACCCCAAACATCAGCGGCTCCGTAGGCAATGAAACACTAAGGCCTGCATCAAAATTTCGGATATTAATTGCGAGTGGCGTTAGAAAAACTATAAACAGAATCAGCTTGTCGAGTGCAAAAATATACATCAACAGAACAACCAAAACCAAGGGTAATAACAACGACCAGTAAAACTCGTTAATTATCAGAATAACATTTAAAATAACAAATGCTAAACTAACGCCATAAACCCAATATAATTTAACTTTTTCAGTCACAGTAATAACTGATTTTCACTTGAATTAACTAATCTTTCCTGAATATCGTTTTGTAATTTTCCATGAATAAAATTACAATAAATGCAAGAAACAATGTTGCCACAGCAGTTATTGCCACAATAACCCATCTTACAGGGGAGGATTTTTTATCGGCAGGGAATGGCTTTGAAATGATTGTGGCATAGCTGATTGTTTTATCTGCATTAGCAATGGCCCAGTCATAATCTATTTTATATTTTCCGTACTCCGCAATAAGATCATAATAGCGGTCATTATATTTTACCCATTCACCTCCCATTTCTTCAATATTTTTTTTCAGCTTAAGAACTTCGCGTGTATTAATATTTGCGGCGTTGTCTCCATCAACAGTACGCAGAAATCCTCTTGCAACTTCACGCGACTGGTTCGGATAATCAATTATCCCATATTCGGTACGCAGCGTGTATAATTCATTAGCTACCGAATCAATCTCATACTGTTTGTTATCAAGACGCATCTTCATAAATTCAACAGTTTCAAGATATTTCTTCCTGTGTTCTTTTTTAACTTTAACATTATACAAATTAATTATTGCATCCACCATATCACAAGCTACCTGCGGATTTGTGTCAAACACTTCAATTTTTACCGACTCATAAGGGGTTTTCGTAACTTTAACATTTTCGCTATACAGACGTGAAATTGCGGAATAGAAATGTTTGTTATCGGAACTGATTTCATATCTTTCTGCAATATCAAACTTTTCTATTATTACGTCCATAATATCCTTCGATTGAAGAAACTGGAGCATTTGTTCTGTTTCACTTTCCTCCGAATACGGATTTACATTTGAAGGATAAACTATCGCAAATGACTTGAATTCCGGAGTAATAAATGTTGGTCCGGAAAAAATCACTGCAAGAATTACACTTATAAGAACAATAACGCCCAAGTGTAATTTCCACTTAAATAGAAGCTTAATTATATTCATATTTACAAAATACTTGTTTATATCATTTTCACTTTTTTCTGCTAATGGCAAAGGTTTGTTTTCGGGTTTTTCAGTTTTATTGGTATTTATATCTTCATTATAATTTTTCTCTTCTGTTGGGTTATTACCATGATTCGCTTTCTGAATCTCTTTTCGACTGTCATTTAGTGTTTCTTCAATCCTGGGAAGACTGCCGGGATGATTGCTTGTTTCTATACTGACCCTTGTTTTTTTTACTGAATTCGAATTGTATATTCTCGTATATTCCTTTACGTAAGGATTGATATTTTCAAAAATCAGGATAAGTATTATAGTTAGCAAAATTGCAGAGATAGTTGTAATTACAACAATCAGCCATCTTATAGGAAAAGATTTGCGCTCGGCTTTATAGGCGCTGTTTACAACAAATTTTTGTGGAAGGTATTCTTCTGCATCGGTTTTTGCTTCTTCATATTTTGCCTTGATCATGCTAAGCTGTTTTTTTTCATACTCAAGAGCATCTCTGATCGAAACATAAGGGCCGCCGTATTTTGCCAGAATATTAAGTTTAGCTTCAAGCCTTTTCACTCCTTCGCGATTACCTTTTGCCAGTTCAATTGCAAGCTGGCGGTTGATCATTTCCGATTGTGATTCGTAATCATTTACGCCAAATTCTCTTAATACAGTAAGAGAATCTTCCATTTCCCGAATCTCGTTTTTAAGCTTTAAATATTGCCCCCTGACAATCGTATATGCTTTAAAAGACCTTTCCTTCTGCATTTCATTTTTGGTGGAATCCAGCAGTTCGGCAATATTATTTGCAATATCAGCAGCCATTTGAGGATCAGTATCAAGAACTGTAATTTTTACAGCCATAAATTCAGTTCTTCTGAAACTTATATTGTTTTCGTATTCTCTGAAAAGCTTTGTATTTTTATACTTAGAATCCGGATTGATGTTGTAATGCACCATCAGATTAAATTTATCTATGATCCTGTCCCTGATTTTGTTGGAATGCAGAATCTGGAGCATTTGTTCGGTTTCCTCATCCTCGCCAAATTTAAGAATATCATCCTTTGGGCTGGTGTTTTCGCTCAGCAACGCTTTCGATATAGCGCTTGTTGCCGTCGGATAAAGTATTACGGTAGATTTATATTTTGGTTTTATAAAATAGGGCGAAGAAAAAATCACCGATGCAGCTATCGCAAGTACTATTACAATAATTATCGGTTTTCGCCATTTGTGTATAAAATGAAGTAAACTCGTCGAATCGAAGTTATTATTTTCAGAATTCCTTAATATCATATTATAATTAAAAATTCTTATACGGCCACAAAATTAGAATTTTTTTAATAGTCTCATTTTTATTTTCTTATTCCGGTTAAATTAATTTTCATCCTTACTTCTTAATATCTCAATAAAACCCTTAATATTAAACAATTTTAAGGCTATTGCCAAAATCATCGAGGATACAACACTAATAATAAAATTTAATTGCCAATCGGGAGTAAATCGTTTTGATAAAAAATTAATTAATAATGTTCCGGCAATAAAAATCACTATCGAAAAAATAAATTTGAAATCGGGTTTGAACCTGAATATTTTCTGGACAATTATTAACTGGATAATAGCAGTGGTAAACTGGGCAACAAGGCTTGCATACGCCGACCCGACAGCATATAATTTTGGCACCAGAACCAAATTTAATATCAGGTTTATTATCATTCCGCCACAAGCGATCAGGTTAAGCTCCTTTAAACTTCCGTTTGCAGTAAGTAAAGTTCCGAAAACATAAGTTGTCGAAATTGCAATATAACCAAACATCAGTAATCGAAATATTTCTGATGATTCTTTAACATGTGCCTTATAAAGCAAATCCATTATCTCGTAACTGTAGAAATGCGAACCGGTCGCAACTATTACCGAAATTATTATCAATAGAGTAAAAGCAAGCTTAACAACATGTTCGACTGCTTCCTTTTTTGCAATCATTTTTGAGAAAAGAGGGAGAAGTAATACAGCAAAAAGGTAGGCTATCATATTGGAGGCATCGAGCAGGCGGTATGCCGAAGCATAAATCCCTGCTTGTTCGTCGCCGATATCGGTCGGCAACAAACGCTCGATCATTACCGAATCGATACGGTTATAGAACGTCATTAGCAAAACCAGGACAGCAAACGGGAAACTCTGTTTAACAATCATCACAAAAAAAGGCCAGTTCCAGTTAAGTTTCGAAAATGAAGCTTTTTTTATAACAATAATCATAATGGTTAGCGATGTCAGAATATATGCTGATGTTTGGGCATAAACGAACCATTCAATTTTGAAGGCTGATTTTGTTACATTTCCCCACAGTAAAACACCACAGAAGATTATCATAAGTAACCTGTCGAGCACCGAAAGACAACTATCGGTTTTAAATAACAATAAACCTGAAATATTCGACCGCAGGTAAAGTATGAAAGAAAGAAGAAACTGATTAAAAGCTAAAAATCCGAGGAGCTTCAACTGAGCGCCGTTAAATCCAATAATCAAACCAACTGAAAAAGTAACGATTGTGTAAACTACCGCCAGTATTAATTTAATAATTACAATGCTCGAAAAATGTTTATTCAGTAACTGGTTGTTTTGCGCAATATTCCGGTTATTGAAGTTAGTAATTCCAAAATCGAGCAGGATATTGAACAGAAAAGAGAAATTAAAAATTACAAAATAAAACCCATATTGTTCAGCGCCAACCACATTCTGAACAGTCCTGTCGATACCAAGTATCCAGAACGGTTTTACGAGAAGGTTAAGAAATAAAAGTAATATTAGATTAGTAAGGAATTTTCTTTTCATTAAATTGCTGAATCAATTTTGGCAAAATTATGTTATAATAATGATGATTTTGATATTTGAATGGTTGCGTTTAATAAATAATACACCGGCATACCGGGAGCAAAAATAAACAATCTTCGGTTGTTGAGAGAATTGAAGGGTGATTGAAGGGTTGAAGGGTTGAAAAGTTGAAGGGTTGAAGGGTTAAAGAGTTGGAGGGTTGGAGGGTTGCAGATTACCTATCATTTACTCGCCCATTCTCACTTTCTTTTCCTTTCTTCCGATTAAATATCATTGCTTTATACTGTTCGTAATTTATTGTGGCCAACTATTAGAAATTGTTATTAGCGACAAAACCGCGAAATATTTGTGGAAATTCAACAACAAAACTGACAACCAACACTTCGAGAAAATAAAAGCCAAAGAAGAGTTACATTGTAGATTAATGGTTTGGATAGAAGGTTTTATTTATAGAATCAGATGCTATTATTGGATTACCGGATATTTCCAAAAACCTTTACGACTGAAAGAAGCGACACGAAGTTCATCCATCCATACGGACTCTTTTCAGTCGTATGGATTTCTTTTAGTCATACGGATTCACTTCGTTTAATTAGTACGTATGTATCCGTATGTATGGATGGATTCCCTCTATTTCCTTTTATTTGTAACCAGAAGGCTAATTAATCCTGGCCTTTAAGATTTTTTCAGTTGCAATAATTTTTTTCGCAGAATAGATTTTCAAAAAATAAACACCACTGTTAAGATTATCGAGTTCTTTTACCAAGTAATAATTAATTCCTTTCTTCCGATAGATATTTTCTCTTGAAAAAAGTCTTCTTCCGTTGATATCAAATATTTCGATATTAACCATTTGGGTGTCCGGAGAGTTATAAACAATTTTTACTTCATTAACAAATGGATTGGGAAATACATCTATGTCATTTTCATTGGCTACCAGATCAGGATTAAATCCTGTTAGGATCAGATTTGCAAGGGCATAATCCGGAATTCCATGGCCCATTTGATAGTTAGGATTATTGGCAAGTGAACCGCTTTGCTCTATTCCGGCAAGAATATCCATATTGGACATATAAGGATTTGCCTGCCAGAGGCAGGAAGTCATACCTGCAATAATTGGAGAAGAAAATGAAGTTCCGCTCGATGTTCCTACTCCCCCATTTGTCAAAGCAATAGCTGCATTTTGTCCCTGTGCCATAAAGTTTGGTTTCAGGCGTCCGTCATAAGTTGGGCCTGTTGAACTAAATGAGGCATATTCGCCTTCCGGGTTAACGGCGCCAATTGTAAAAACACTGTCGCCATCGGCTGGAGCGCCAATATGTGGCCATGTTGGAGAACCTCCGGAATTTCCGGCGCTGTTCACAGGTATCATTCCTTTACTGGCCGCAATATCGGCAGCAATAGTAACCGGGGCCGTATTACCGTCCATATCTTCATAAGAATGATTTTGAGAAGGGTCATCAAAAGTCGTGTAACTTAACGATGAGTTGATAATATCAGCGCCTGCACTATCGGCGAATTCAGCTCCTGATGCCCAGTTATATTCTTCAATCAGATATTCAGAGCCGGTATCCTCGGTACGAATAAGCAAGTAATCGGCTTTTGGCGCAGTTCCAATTAACTGTCCGGGCAAATTTGCGCCCATAGTTGACAAAACAGCCGTCCCGTGGTAACTTCCATGGTAAGCAAAATTACCACCGCTAACAAAGTCTCTTGTTCCAATAATCTGGTCATTAGCTCTAAGACTATCAAAAGCAGCCAATACATCAGCGCTTGAAAAACCGGCATCAAGCACTGCAATGAGCATCCCTTGTCCCATGAAGCCGTTATTATGAAGTTCAATCCCATTGATCATATTTATTTGATTATAACCTTCTCCGTATTCCAACTCACTTGTGGCAGAAACATTTTTAAATATCGTTGCAATTTCAAAAACTTCATTCATCTGCCCGGGTTTATTCAATGAGATTTCATTTCCTAAATCAAACAAATTTTTATCGACCGGTTTAATGATATTTTTTAAAACATTTTTAACAAAAGGAAGGTCTTCAATTTCTGCGATTTTACCCGGGTCATCGGTGTAAATTGTTACTGCATTAAACCACTTTGTAGGGTTTAATAATGTTACGCCAATGTCCTCCACAGCCTGCAGATATTGCGGGTTTACCGGCAAATCATTTTCAATGATGGGAATATTGAATTTCTCTCTTCTTTCAATTGCTCTTGCAGATAAAAATTCTTCCGGGTCTTCAATTAAATACGGTGAATTGTTTTTGTCGGTGAATTCAACAAGATACTTGTCCGGATAAATCTGAGCAAAAATTGATGATTCTGCGCTAAAAAGCAAGACCATTAGAAATAGCCTGCTTAACTTAAAAAATTTTTCCATTTTAGTCATTTTTGTTTATATTTATATTAAAAATGTATTTATATTCTGATAAATGAAGTTAAAATCCGTAAATATCTTTTATAATTTTAAATACTTTTTGTTCTTTTAAATTATCAATTTTACTTGTCGATTTGAGTTTTTCAACAATTTCAATAACCAAATCATTTATTAATTTCAAATCATTTTCTTGCGGTTCGATAAAAGGTATTTTTTTTAAATAATTAGCCGGATTATTTGCAGATGGATTGATTGTGCTAATTAATATATTGCATGTAGGTGAATTAAAAAATGCTAATAAATAGTAAATATATTTTTTGTTGTGAGGAAAAATGCCAACAATGGATTGATCAAATAGCTTGTTTTCTATAAGCGCTGCTGTAATATGAGATGAGGTGACCATTGGGACACCAATACCGAATTTAAAATAATATTGTGGGTTTTGAAACCTTGCTTTTTTATTAGTTTTGTAGTCCTTAACTGCTGGTTTACTCCAATCCATATACCAATTGTTTGGTTTAAAATATTTTATATTTCCACCTTTTACAATTGGAATAAAAATATTATCACCAGATAACCCATAAAGTGGAGGAGTGAAGTTTTGTGAATATATCTTATTAAAATCTACAACCTCGTATTTTTTTCCATTTTTTATTTCTTTAGATTTTACTTTTAAATATTTTTTATCATTACCCGAATAAAAACCTGTCACACAGTCTGCGATATCATTAATTGTTTTTTGTGTTTTATTAATTAAACCGGTAACTTTACAATTATCTGAAACAAATAAAGTATGATCCACATTATCTAATATTTCTTTTTGATTAAAAGAAAGAACATTAAGATGTTGTCTATCGCTTCCTAATTCATTTACGTCTTTAAATCCGATAACTACTTTAAAATCATTTTCTAAACATTCTTTTCTATTATGACATTTTTCAAGAGCAATAATTGAAAGTTTAGAATATCCAAACGATATATTTGGGAAAAATGATGATGGGAATATTGATATTTCATTTATTTTAGTATTGGTTAATAAAAATTTTCTCAAATTTTTGTGCATGTGTAAAAATAAATATGTATCGGGAATTATAAAAACTAATTTACCCTTATTTCTTAATAATTCAATACATCTATATAGAAATAGAGCATAGGTTTCTTTTACATATAAATTGGGGAAAATACCTTTTAATAATTTCCTTTCATCATACTCTAACCAACCACCGTATGGTGGGTTTGCAATTATACGATCATAAATCCCACCGGCATTTGATAATAATATTAAATCTTCATCTATTAAAACATTCCCTTCGGTTATGTTGATATTTTCATAATCAAAATATTTACTTTTCAAGTCTGTTACTGCTTTAGGATTTAACTCAAAAATATCTATTGATAAATTTGATGACAACCCATTTATAGCATCAATGAAAACACCATCACCTGCACAAGGCTCAAATACACGCATTCCACCTTTGAGGGATAACAAATCAATCATATATTTAACGATGGCGTTAGATTTTGTATAGAAAGACCTATATACTTTTTCCGTTTTTACCACTTCAAGTATTGTATTAAGTCATTATTCTTAAAATAATTAATTGTATCCTTTTTAAAATCATTTTCCCAATCAATGTTTTGTGATATCCAAGTCTTTATATCAAAACCGGAATATCGTAGAATTTCCGTGTATGAATCTTTACCACAAAATGCTTCCCAAACCCCCGAATTTTTTATGGTTTGAAAATAATTGTTATTACTATCTTCATCAGATCTGACAAATAAAATGCACTTATAGTTATCTTCTAAATATTTATAAATTGTTGCAACCAATAATAATCTATTTGTGTTTCCTTTTTCATTTGAACCAAAACCGCTTTTGAAATCGACATTTATCTTTTTGCTATTAACCTGAAAATGTAAATCTAATTCTAATTTAATTTCTCCCGATGTAACTAAACTCCAAACCTTGTTATAATATTTAAGCAACTCTTTTTTCTGTTTATTTGTAATATTTAAGCTACTAATATAATCTTTAATCTCATTTGATAATTTTCGTTTTACTTCAGAAAACAATGGCGGAATAAAAAATGAAATATCTCTAACAGGATAATCAAAACATAATTTACAAAATGGCTCCCATATTTCACCAATTCTCCGTGAAAACGCCATATATTCATAAGGCCAAACATCATTTCTACTTTCAAGCATTACTATATTCTTTGAGTAATTTATCAACAATACACTATTTAATGTTTGTTCCGATGACCATTCCTGACTTTTAGCAAATTGTAAAAAAGTTTTTTTTAAACTATCTTCAGTTTTATTGATTGCAGTATTTAATTCTTTCGATCGTTGTTTAAACTGATTAACCCCATACATAATGCTTATTTCGTCTAATGATTCATGTACCCTTTCTCTGAAATAATTGAGCAAATTTTCTTTGCTTGTGTAAAAATCGCTGCTGAACTCAAGCATAAAAATCCTTTCCTTGTGTTTGATAGATAAAACTAAGTATATAATTTGTAGTTTCCTGATCTAAAGAACAAGACCATAATAAATAGCCTGCTTAACTTAAAAAATTTTTTCATTTTAGTCATTTTATTTATTTATTTACATTTATTAAAAATATCGAAAACTCCGTTACCTTGCCTGAATAGTATTTCCCAGCTTGTAAGCGAGTCCCAGATTAAAGTTAAAAACACTATTAAAAATTTTCCCATGCCCACTCTCGGCAACATTTGTCCAGCCCCAGTAATATCTTCCATCTATAAAAATTATTATTCTTTCACTCACCGAAAAATCGCTCCCAAGGCCGAGTACTGCTCCAATATCATAATTATTAATATCAGTTTTGAAATCTCTGTCAATCTTTTTCCAGATTACATTACCGGGATTATCAGGATCAGGGGTCCCTTTATCGCCCGTAACACGCGCTGAAAGAAGATAACTAAAATATAAACCGAGATAACCGTAAATTCGTTTTTTTTCTCCGAGGTCGAATTTCATCATAACGGGGAGCGAAAGATAATTCATATTTTCCTCGAAATCTTTATATTCAATAAGTTCTCCCGATTGGTTTGTTTGTATTTTGTTATATTTCGAACCTTTATTTTCAAAGGCAAGATCGGCCTGAAACGAAAGCCATTCTGATTTTTGGTATATCACTGAAAACCCGATAACAGGGCCTATATTAACTTTATAATTACTGTTGATAATATCTTTGCCACGATATTTTGATATGTCAATCCCTGCTTTAAATCCTAATGAAAACTGGGCTGATAGTAAAGAACAGAAAAATGATAAAAAAACAAGCAAGAGAAGATTTTTATAATGTGTTTTCAGAATATTCATATCCGTATAATTTAATTAAAAGACAAATATATAAAAATGTTTTGAAAAGAGAATAAAAAAAACCTTTAGTTATTTGCAACCTTTTTTTTGTATATTGCAATTAGTCATTTTGAAATTCCAATTTATTATCTTTATAATCAAGAAGTATTTTCTGGTTTTTGTTCAGTTTCCCGGCGAGTATCATCTTTGATAATTCATTTAATATCTTTTTCTGAATTACTCTTTTTACCGGCCTTGCGCCATATTGAGGATCGAAACCGGATTTTGTAATCCAGTCAATTGCCTTGTCGGTTGCCGAAAGGTGCACATCATTTTTAAGTAACATTTTTTGAATTAATGAAAACTGGAGACGCACAATTTTTTTTATCTCATTTTCAGTGAGTGGCCTGAACATTATGATTTCGTCAACCCTGTTTAAAAATTCCGGCCTTATTGTTCGTTTCAAAAGTTCGAATACTTCATTACTTGTTTTCTCTAATACTTCTTCTCTGTTTTTTTCATTTATCTGGCTAAGTTTTTCCTGGATAATATGTGAGCCGATGTTTGAGGTCATGATGATAATTGTATTTTTAAAATCCACAACTCTTCCCTTGTTATCAGTCAGCCTGCCATCATCAAGCACCTGAAGAAGAATGTTGAATACATCAGGATGGGCTTTTTCAATCTCGTCGAGCAACACCACTGAATAAGGTTTCCGTCTGACAGCTTCGGTTAGCTGCCCGCTTTCATCGTAGCCAACATAACCCGGAGGAGCACCGATAAGTCGCGAGACAGTATGGCGTTCCTGGTATTCCGACATATCAATCCTGACCATTGAATTTTCATCATTAAAAAGAAATTCTGCCAGCGCTTTTGCCAGCTCGGTTTTACCGACTCCGGTAGTGCCAAGAAAAATAAATGAACCGATCGGGCGTTTTTCATCCTGCAAGCCTGCCCTACTTCTTCTGATAGCATCGGCAACTGCTGCGATTGCCTCATCCTGCCCGATAACTCTCAAGTGCAAATGACTTTCGAGTTCGAGCAATTTTTCTCTTTCGCTTTGCAGCATCCGGCTAACCGGAATACCTGTCCATCTCGAAACTATCTCTGCAATTTCTTCAGCATCTACTTCTTCATTAATAAGTGGCTTATCTCCCTGCATTTCCGACAATTTATCTTTCAGTCGCTTGAGTTCATCTTCACTCTCTTTAATCTTTCCATACCTTATCTCGGCAACTTTTCCAAAATCACCATCTCTTTCAGCCTGCTCGGCCTGGAATTTCAAATTTTCAATATCATTATTACACGCCTGGATATTTTCAACAATCTCTTTTTCGGCCTGCCATTTTGCCTTCAGGTGATTTCTCTTTTCGGAAATATTGGCAATTTCTTCATTAAGCCTGCCAAATTTTTCTTTATCTTTCTCTCTTTTTATTGCTTCTCTCTCAATTTCGAGATGTTTAATTTTTCTTTCAATTTCGTCAAGTTCCTCCGGTAAAGAATTAATCTCAAGCCTCAATTTCGCAGCAGCCTCATCAATAAGGTCGATAGCTTTATCGGGTAAAAACCTGTCGGTGATATACCGCTCGGATAATTCAACGGCGGCAATAATTGCTTCGTCATTTATTCTTACATGATGATGAGTTTCGTAACGCTCCTTTAATCCACGCAAAATCGAAATTGCATCGATTGTATCAGGTTCATTAACCATTACTATTTGAAACCTTCTTTCGAGCGCTTTATCTTTCTCAAAATATTTTTGATATTCTTTTAATGTTGTCGCACCGATAGCTCTCAGTTCTCCTCTTGCGAGAGCCGGTTTCAGAATGTTGGCGGCATCCATTGCGCCCTCGCTGGCGCCGGCGCCTACAAGTGTGTGTATTTCATCAATAAAAAGAATTATCTCTCCATCCGAACCTGAAACTTCCTTGATAACAGATTTTAACCTTTCTTCAAATTCACCTTTGTACTTTGCCCCGGCGATCAACGCTCCCATATCAAGCGAAAATATCTGTTTCGATTTAAGGTTTTCGGGAATATCGCCGTTGATTATCCTGTGGGCAATACCTTCTGCAATTGCAGTTTTTCCTACTCCCGGTTCGCCAATAAGGATCGGATTATTCTTGGTTCTTCGCGATAATATCTGAAGAATTCTTCTTATTTCTTCATCACGGCCGATAACAGGGTCCAGTTTTCCGGATGCTGCAAGTTCATTCAAATTTCTTGCGTAGCGGTTCAACGCATTATAATTATCTTCGGCCGACTGGCTTTTTACTTTTGAGCCTTTACGTAGTTCGCTGATTGCCAGTAAAAGATTTTTTTTATTTACGCCATACTGTTTCAATAATGATGATGTTGCATCGTTAACCGATAACATCCCCAAAAGGATATGTTCGATCGAAACAAAATCGTCCTTGAATTCTTTCAGATACGAAAGCGCCTTTTGTAAAGTAGTATTTGCATCCGACGACAAGTAGGTCTGCCCGCCGGTAACTTTTGGAAATTTTTCCAGAATCCTGTCAAGTTCATTATTCAGGGAGGTAATGTCAACGCCGATTTTTTTTAGCAGAAAAGGGATTACATTTTCATCAATAGTCAACATCCCTTTTAGCAAATGCGCATTCTCAATCTGCTGATGCTGATAAGCCGTTGCAATTTCCTGTGCTTTTTGTATCGCTTCCTGTGATTTTAATGTGAAGTTATTAAAATTCATAATTATTTCTCCTTTATAAAAATTTTATGCCTGTAATATCAAGAATTTTGCCATCACAAAAATAATTTATTTTAGGTAAAGACAATATTTTTCTCAACTTTGCATTTTCAATTTACCGACAATGAAATATTTTTATACAATTCTGATATTAATTTATTCGGGGATAAATGGTTTTTCTCAAACTCCTGCCCTACCCGATACAGTCATGGCGTGTCATGCAGATAGTATCATGCTTGATGCAGGCGAAGGTTTTTTAAGTTATTCATGGAATACGGGAGATACAACTCAGACGATTTACGTTGACTCCACAGCAATATATGATGTGATCCTGGTTGGAGATACTATTATTTTTGATACTGTTTATGTAAATATTCAAAATGTTTCAATCATCCAGGAAGATACAATTATTTGTTACAAGGTTCCCTTTGAAATATGTGTTGATGTTGACACACTAATGTACTTATGGACGTCCGACGATCCTGACCTTGTTATCGAGTTTGATACAGCCGCATGTATTGAGGTAATGCCGGAACTTGACACTACAATATTTTATGTTGCCGTTTCCGACAGTCTTAATATAAATACCTGCATCGACAGCATAACTATCTATCTTCACCCGAGGATGGTTATTGAAGAACTAAACCAGATAAATACCGGATGCCCCGGAACATGTAAAGGACAGATGGAAGTGATAGTTTCAGGCGGGTTGCCGCCATACACTTATCTTTGGTTGACTTCACCAAAACAACACGACTCAATCGCATTCGGCCTTTGTGAATCGGATTATAAACTTACTATTACCGATGCAAATCTTTGCCCGTTCGATACAATGGTGCATGTTAAAGTTTTTGATATGCCCGAAGTTGAAATAATTGTTGAGCCGGAAGACGATATTTATATTCAAAATCCTATAGTAGATTTCTCATTTGATAATTTATCGATTGATTCAATTCAGGTAATTGACTGGAACTGGAATTTCGGCGACAGCACTTACTCGAGTGAAGAAACTCCTCAGAAAGTATTTGACCATGTAAGAGTTTATGATGTGTGGCTAAAATATACCACCAGTGATGAATGTATTGACTCAGTATCAGTTTCAATTGATATTAAAGAAGTTGAGCTTACTATCCCAAACATTTTTACACCAAATGGCGATGGTTGTAACGAGGTGTTTGAAATAACAAACCTTGAGAATTATATGAGCAACGAACTTCTGGTTTTTAACAGGTACGGAAAAAGAGTTTATTCAAGAAACAACTACCTGGGAGATTGGGATGGCGATAACCTGAAAGACGGAGTATATTTTTATGTTTTGCGGGCTAAAGGTTTTTTTGGAACTGACGTTTTCAGGGGGTCTGTTACAATTATGAGGTAGCTTTTATTCCTGATTTTTAGTCAACATTTAAGATAAACTCTATGAATCAGATTTTAATTGTGAAATCAAAAGATTTTTAAAAAACCGGGACTGAAAATTTATTACTTTTAATTCCAAATTTCATTTTTAAAAGAAACAAATTAACGCAACAGTATTTTTTCAAGATACGCTTTGAAATATTATTATCTTATAATATATAAAATAATTATTTTGCTGTTTTAAACACCTTATTAATAATAATATTTACTTTAAAATAATAAAAACCCATATTTATTCGTAACCATTTTTTTTTAAAAACCAAGTAAAAAAAAATATTTTTATAAACATTTTTATAGATAATTTTGTTAACAATTTTTAAAGTAGAATTTGATTAATTTTTTATTCGTTTCAATAGTAAAAAATCTATAATAAATCATTCTCTAAAATCAATAGCATAAAATTATTTCTTCAAATGGAAAAAATAGCGGTAACTGTTTGGGAAAATTGTCTCAATATAATAAAAGATAATATTAATCATCAAAGTTATAAAACATGGTTTCAGCCGATAAAACCTATTAAGCTTGAGGAAAATGTTTTAACCATCCAGGTTCCCAGTCAGTTTTTCTATGAGTGGCTTGAGGAAAACTATATCAGCCTTTTAAGAAAAACCATTAAGAAAGAATTAGGTTTATCGGGCCGTCTCGAATACAGTATTGTAATGGAAAACTCTGTTGACAAAAAAGACCCGTATTCTATTATTATGCCTACTACAAACCGTCCGGCAACAACAAATCCTTCCATATCTTTTCCTGGTAGTATCAGGAGTTCATCAAAGGTTATCCCCGACCCTTTCGTAATACCGGGAATTCAAAAAGTAAAAGTTAATTCCCAGTTGGTTGAGAGATATTCTTTTGATAATTTTATTGAGGGAGATTGTAACCGTTTGGCCAGATCGGCCGGACTTGCAATCGGGAAAAATCCTGGAAAAACGGCTTTTAATCCGCTTTTTATTTATAGCAAAGTAGGGCTTGGAAAATCACATCTTGCACATGCTATCGGGCTTGAAGTTAAAAACAATTTCCCTGATAAAACCGTGCTATATGTTTCATCCGACCAGTTTATGGCGCAGTATATCGAATCGGTAAGAAATAATAATCAAAACGATTTTACAAATTTCTACCAGTTGATAGATGTTCTTATAATTGATGATATTCATTTCCTTTCGGGAAAAGAAAAGACTCAGGATGTTTTCTTTCACATTTTTAACCAACTTCACCAACGATCAAAACAACTTATCATAACTTCGGACAAACCCCCCGTTGAAATTAAAGAAATGGAATCTCGTCTTTTATCGCGTTTCAAGTGGGGCCTTACCGCCGATCTTCAGTCCCCCGATTTTGAAACCAGGATTGCCATACTTCAAAACAAACTATATAACGACGGGATTACTTTACCTGATAATATAATTGAATATCTCGCCTATAGCATAACTTCAAATATTCGGGAGCTTGAAGGCGCAATAATTTCCATCCTTGCCCAATCGTCTCTCAATAAAAAAGAAATTACCTTGGAACTGACAAAGCAAATCATTAATAATTTAATGAAAAACAAAAATAAAGAAATATCTATTGATTATATTCTTAAAATTGTAGCCGACTATTTTCATCTTTCCGTTAACCAGGTAAATTCTAAAACCAGAAAAAGAAATATAGTTCAGGCACGTCAACTGGCAATGTATTTTTCAAAAAAACACACAAATTCTCATCTTACAACCATTGGCCTTCAATGTGGAAATAAAGACCATGCTACGGTTCTTCATGCTTATAAAACAGTTACTAACCTTATTGAAACAAACAAAGAATTCAGAGAATATGTTTCTGAACTCGAGTACAGAATTAAATTTTAATTTTGTTCGGTTTCATTTCGAATATAGCCATTTAAAAATAAACAGATGAAAGTACTAATGGTTTGTCTTGGCAATATTTGCCGGTCGCCACTTGCCGAAGGTATTCTCAAAGATAAAATTACGCGTAGAAATATTGATGCAGAAGTTCATTCTGCAGGCACATCGAACTACCATGCCGGTGAGCAAGCCGACCCAAGAACCATCGAAGTTGCGAACAGACATAACATAAACCTTCAAAATCATATTGCCAGGCAATTTTCGGTGGCTGATTTCGGAAGATACGATAAGATTTATACGATGGATGCCGAAAACAACCGGAATGTACTAAAACTGACAAGAAATTATAATGACCGGAAGAAGGTCGAAATGTTGTTAAATGTTGTTGAACCGGGTAGTGATACTGAAGTCCCCGACCCTTATTATCACCTTAAAAACGGGTTTGAACATATTTTCAGAATTCTTGACGAAGCTTGTGAAATCATCGCCGATTCTTTGGATAATCAATAATCGTAATCGTTCACAATTTAAGATAAGCTGTATAAATAGCTGAATGTCTCTCTTCAGGGTTAAATTGCTAAATTGTTAA
>CBDUSJ010000005.1:0-20356 GCA_965369845.1 uncultured bacterium
TCGTTTCAGTTTCTTTCATTAATTTTGGATGGTCGATTTATAAAGCATCATTTCGTTATGGTCAATTACTTTGTACAACTTTGATAAATTTTTATTATTTTTGTGATATGAAAAATTTAAAGACAATAGAAAATAAAATTAATAAATTACCATCTTCCTTGATTGGTGAAGTAGAGGACTTTGTTGATTTTTTATTAAATAAAAACCGACAAATGAATAAACGCAAATTACAACAGAACTGGGCGGGATCATTAAAAGATTTTTCTGATAAATACTCCTCTGTTGAACTTCAAAAAAAAGCACTTGAATGGATGAGTCCTGTCTAAAAAGCCTGTGTGACCTAACCCTCTCCTGCAGGAGAGGGAATCCCCCTTCTCCTTGCAGGAGAAGGGGTTAGGGGATAAGGTTACAAGATGAAAATTCCATTTTTATAAGATCTTATTGTTTTTATACCAGACTCATTTATAAATGGCAATATTATCCAATTAGATTTAAGTCCGATTGAAACTATAGATGTAATTCGAAATATACAAGATTTAAAATTAGATTTTGACGATTCTTATTAATATTGTATATATAAAATAGGCGTTATAGTAGTAATATCAAGGCTTGTAGCCCGTTTCAACTTCACCGTAAATTGAAAGTGAGTTGCTACGCAATCGGCTACTATTCTTAGACTAAACGTTGTGTGGCATGATAAGAATTCTAAACACATTGACTACTTTGTTAAAAAATTGTAACTTTGAATAAAAATTAAAATGGAACAGGAAACAATAAAACTTGAACTAATCGAATGGCTGACAAAGCTTAACGATTTAGAAACACTTAATTATTTGAAGATTGTCAAAGAATCAAGATATGTGAATCATGATTGGTGGAATGATCTAAAAGAACAACAAATTCAGGGAATTCAAAGAGGCCTAAAAGATATAGATGAAGGCAGAATAGTTTCACACGAAGATGTAAGGAAAAAATATGGATTATTAAATCTTTTGGACTGAAGATGCAATTCAAAATCTTGAAGAAATAATTGATTATTTATTAACCAATTGGACACAAAAAGAAGTTGAAAACTTTAAAGCAAAGCTATCTAAGCAAATTGATCTTATCAAAAGAAATCTTAGAATATTTCCGATATCTACATTTCAGCCAAGACTTAAGAAAGCTGTTTTAAGTAAACAAACTTCGATTTTTTATGAAATAAGAGACAATGTGATCTACCTGGCATATCTGTTTGTAAATTACAAAAATACGGAAAGACTGAAATAAAGCACGACCCCAACAACAGCAAATCATAGCCCATAGCAGCTATACATTCATCAAGACAAAGTCGAAGATATATCGCAATTCTTTTTGAAATTTAAAATAGAAGCTGTATAATATCGTCCCAAAAACCGGTGAAGTGTATCATAGCCCTATGAGATATAATGTTAATGTATGAAATGGCATGAACCTGAAAATCTTTATCCATCGCCCCAAAATAAATTTTAGCCCAAAAAATTAATAAAACATTAACCAATAACATACCCGCCATTTATCACGACCAGGGATGGTATTTTTCAATAGTTTCTCTAAGAAATTTTGTGTCGAGATGGGTGTATATTTCTGTTGTGATAATCGATTCATGTCCTAACATTTCTTGTACAGCCCGTAGGTCGGCGCCACCCTCAACAAGATGAGTGGCAAAAGAGTGCCTGAAAGTATGCGGGCTGATATTTTTTCTTATCCCTGCTCTTTCGCCAAGTTTTTTAACAATGATAAAAATCATCACTCTTGTTAATTTTCCGCCGCGCCGGTTCAGGAAAATATAGTCTTCGTTGCCGTGTTTAACAGACTGACTGCTGCGCACCGCATCGAGATAGATCTTTATTTGTTTCAATGCCATCCTTCCCACAGGAATCCATCTTTCTTTATTTCCTTTTCCTGTAACTTTTATAAATCCGATGTCGAAATGAAGGTTTGATATTTTGAGGTTAGTAAGTTCAGAAACACGTAAGCCGCATCCATAAAGAGTTTCGATTATAGCTTTGTTTCTTTCACCTTCGGGTTTGCTAAGGTCAACTGATTTTATAATATTTTCAACTTCATCTTTGTTTAAAGTATCGGGGAGTTTTCTTCCAAGCCTGGGTGATTCGAGCAATTCCGTCGGGTCGGTTGAGATAATATCCTCGTGGAGTAAATATTTAAAAAATGCTCTAATCCCGGAAATTATCCTTGCCTGAGTTCCTGATCTTAATCCCATTTTATTAATCCAAATGAGAAAATCCTGTAAATGTTTTAGTTGAACTTTTTCGGGTGCGAGCTCAGAAAAAAATAATTCAAGATACTCACGAAACTTACCAATGTCTCTGATATATGCTTTAACCGAGTTTGCTGATAGTGATTTTTCAAGCTGCAAGAACGATTTGAAACCTTTTATGTAAATTTCCCAGTTCATATTTTTTTATTCAAAATGCAAAATACAATCCGAATTCATCAATACAAAATACGCTTTCCCCGGTTCTAATTCCTGAAGTGAAAAAATATTCATTTCGGGCCAGTAAACTCTCCAGCCGGCAACTTCTTTAACAATAACGGTTTCGATGATAATATCGGAAAACAGGCTATCTATACTAAGCGGAACATCACTCAAAACCGGGATAATATTCCAGCCTTCGGTAAGGTTCACCGATTTTTCTTCCGGTGTTGTTCCGGAAAAAACAATCTGGGATACATTTTCCATTTTAACCGAATATCCCGAAAAATAGTTCCAGTTTACCAAAGTGTTGATGTTTCCGCCGGGCCAGTAAGCGCCATCGAAGTTTTGCAAAATAATCAGGTTTTCCGATACCTGGTTCATCAAATTCTCTATGTTAGTATCAAAAGGAAGCACGTAACTTGAAATACCGCTCCACCCTGCCGGAATATCAAGGCTTTGAGTAGCAAGAGCACCAAAAAATTCGTAAGCTCCGATATCAACAATATTATTAAAAATCCTGGCATTTCCATTCATATCCTGTTCACCTTCGCCTGTTTCAAAATCAGGATCGCCGGCATCGATTGCAGGTGAATTTCCTGAAAGATAAAAATCGGGCGGAACAGAAAAAATATCGACAAATAAGGGGTCTCCAAAAATTGAATTCTGATCTTGCCCTGTAGTGTTCACATAATTCGTAAAACCGTACAAATCCTGGCCATTCCAGTAAACTTCGGCATTTTCACTGCCATCAGGACAAAACCATAAATTATAATCTAACTCAAGGTTAACGGGGGTTGCATCCAATTCCAACAGGAAATTATTTTGATTTGTATAAAAAATATTATTAAAAATCCTGCAATCCTCAGAGTAGGTCAGATAAAGCTCTCCGGTCCATGTCAGGCTTGTATCATTCCAAAAGCAGGTATTGTTGGTAAGTTTGCAATTCACCACCTTTCCCGACCCTGAAGGATAGTCGTACCCTCCAAGCGCAAGGGCGGAAACCTCATTTTTAAAAATCAGGTTATCCCTGACAATAATATCCGAAGCGGATTTACCCGTATTTTCGCAACCCACCTCAATACCCCACTGATTGTGGTGAACGGTATTATTTTCAATTATAATGTTTTTCGCTCCGTCAACGTAAATTCCTGCAGCCGTAGCATATTCTGACCAGCAGTTGTAAACAAAATTCCAGCTAACAATACCATTTCGCGCCTGGTCAAATTCAGGATTAGGGCAGGTTTCTTCATGCCCGATAATATCTATTCCTATATTTCTGATATCATGAACGCAATTTTGTGTAACTAAAAAATTTTCCACATTACCATTTAAAGCCATACCTTCGCTGTAACCTGTCCGGCAATTATAAATTTCATTTCCCTGAATAAAAATATTGCTGCAGGGTTGTCCGGCATTATCGCCGTAAACAATAAGCGGCTGGCTGTTTTTATCAGGATTCACTGGCGCATTTGGATTCGCCGAGAAATGTACATCATGAATTTTATTATTTATCAAACGGATAAAACTTGCGCCGTCGGCTATTAAAATTCCGATACTGTAATTCCCAATTGAATTCCGGAATTCCAGCCCTTTTATCCTCAGATAATCCTGTCCTGAAATATCCAAAAGGATTTTTTCGGGCAAGCCTGTGCCGTCAATAATCACTTCATCATTTTCATAGTTAGTGAAAGTTATAAAACCATCAGTTCCGTTTCCTGAAACATTGGCTAGTATTTCTTCATTATAAATTCCTTCTTTGATAAAAACGTTACTTCCCGGAATTGAACTGTCAAAGGCTTTCTGAATTGTTTTCCATGGTAGCTCTTCGGTTCCCGGATTGTTGTTGTTGCCGTTTTCACCATCAACATAAAAATTTACATAATCAAAAATCAGTTCCAAAGTATCGTTCGAAAAAGGTTCGAGAAAAACAGTATCAAAAGCAAATTTTCCGTTGTAATCCCCAAAAACAGACAGCTCTCCATTAAAACATTTTAACCCGGCTACACCATTTTGAACGGTAAAAATAATTGAATCGGTATTCCACGTGTCAAACATCAGGTCTTCAAAAACAAGTCCAACAGGCCTTGCAGTCCAGTCAAGATTATAAAGGGCGGCGTCGGGCCGCCAGTGCGAACCTTCCCAGAACCCCCACTGAATAATTCCTTTAACTGCCGGATGGCTGTAAAGAGCTGTAAGAATATCCCTGAAATATTCAGCCTGAAAATCCCAGTATTCACCAACAAAAATATCAAGTTCGGTAATGAAAATCGGCAGACCGAGCTGAGTCATTTTATCAAGGTTTTTTATGGCAGTTGCAGGTGTAGGCAGGTTAGTAAAATGGAGATGCCCCTGAACTCCTATGCCTTCTATCGGGGCACCCATTTCGACCAATTGGGTTACTAAATCGATTACCTGATTTTGTTTAGCCGAATCAGTAGAGAGAATGGAAAAATCGTTGTACATTAAAAGAACCGTTGAATCACTTTCTTTTGCAACAATATAACAATCGGCAAGCAACTGAATGCCGGTGTATTCCCAAATTTCATTGTTGTTTACGGCTTCATTCAGCACATCCCAGTGAACAACTTTCCCGCTGAATTCATCACAATATTGTTCTACATGAGCTATCACACTATCGTAGGTTGTTTGTGGCGATAGTACCTGAAGCCAATCGGGGCAAAAATTGTAAGAAGGCCAGAAAAGACAATGACCGTGAATGGGAATATTTTTTTCATCAGCCCAGTTAAAGACATAATCGACCGAAGGATGTGCCCACTGATACATCTTCCATTTAAGATGATTTTCAATAGTGATCATATTAAATAGCTGACCTGCTTTTTCAACATAAGTTTCATTATAATTCTGACCACCAAACAGATTTGCTGCAACAGCCACACCGAAAGGAAAATCTTTTTTAAGCTGACTGATATAGATTTTTACATTTTCAAGAAGCCGGCCATCAGCATTTTTGCAAACTATTGTAAGAGGTGATGTCCGCAGGCTGTCGATACGGTTTTGCGCCGGTTCCCGCCATTCGTCCGACACCACCTGGTTTCCAAAAAATTTGTGATAAATAAAATCAACATTGAGAGAATCAATATTTACGTTAGCGCCGAGATTTTGATAAGATATTTCTGATAATTCAATAATTCCGGTTTCATAACCCATAAAAAAACACAGCTCAACATCGCCTGTATTCCACTCGAACAAGCTACCGTCAAAAGCAATTCTGTAATTTTCCTCAATTGGTGAAGGATGCAAATAAATCCAAATGTATTTTTTCCAGGGATAACCGTTATCCTGCACAGCCACTGCTACCTGCCCGGATGGATTTTTCAGGTTGAACTCGAGCAGCAATACATCCTCAAATCCAATACCTGTTTGATAATCCTGCAACAACTGAACCTGCCAGAAATTCGGAGGCTTTTCAAAAACATCAATCTGTAAAATATTTGAATTTTCTAACGGAATAAAATGATAATCGCAATATTGCCCTACACCTCCAAGATACCAGTAATTAAGATTATCTGAAAAATTCCCGTTGTAAATAATATTTTGTGGAAAAGCATTTTCCATCGACAATAAAGCCAATAAACAAAATATAACCGGCCTCATTGATTTTTTATGGTTGAACAGCTTTTTTTCAGGCATTTTTTTTCGTTATTTTTATCATACTGTAAAATTAATTATTTTTTAAATACGCAAACCTTTATTCATTCTAAATAATAATAAAGTTAACAATTTGTTTATCTTCAACTTACAGCCACATATTATATTTGTTTCTAAATTAAGGTTTTAGTTTAAATTTTTTAATATTGTATATCGGAAATGAAAAGTTTAAATAATTTTGTAATTTAAATTTGTTCTAAATTAATTAATAGATTTAACATACTAAAACGGAAATGGATCTTAGCGAACTTAAAAGCGGCGAAAAAGGAATTATTATTAAAATAAAAGGACGAGGGGCTTTTCGTAAGAGAATTACAGAGATGGGATTTATCAAGGGGAAAGAGGTTGAAGTAATCAAAAATGCGCCACTACGCGATCCTATCGAATACCGTTTGCTTAATTATAATGTTTCGCTGCGCCGAAGCGAAGCAAGAATGGTGTTGGTCGTTACTGAAAAAGAACTAATGGAAAATATCCCGAGTAACCATTTTGAAGTGATAATTGATGAAGAAATTCTGAAAAAGAAAGCGAAGGAAAAAGGAAAAATAATTGATGTTGCCATGGTCGGCAATCCCAATTCAGGAAAAACGACAATTTTCAATTTCGCCTCACACTCAAAAGGAAAAGTCGGGAATTACGGCGGTGTAACTGTTGATATCAAAACAGCTAAATTCAAACAAAACGGATATACATTCAACATTGTTGATCTTCCCGGAACGTATTCGATAAGCGCCTATACACCTGAGGAACTGTTTGTACGTAAACATATTTTCAGCCAGGTTCCTGATGTGGTCATTAATGTTGTTGACGCTTCAAATCTTGAGCGCAATCTTTATCTGACCACCCAGTTGATCGATATGGATATTAAGGTTATTGTAGCCTTAAATATGTTTGATGAACTAAAAACAAAAGGTGATAGTTTCGATTATAAAATGCTTGGGAAAATGTTAGGGATACCTTTTATGCCAACAGTTGGTTCGAAAGGAAAAGGCATCCGTGATCTTTTTAATGAAGTTATAGACGTTTATGAAGACCGTGATCCGTCGTTGCGTCATATTCATATCAATTACGGTAAAAATGTAGAAAGATCAATTAAAAAAATTCAGGATGTTATCTGGATAAATAAATCACTTACCGATAAAATTTCATCAAGGTTTTATGCAATAAAGCTACTTGAGAAAGATGATTCGACAGATTTTTCACTTTCACATTTTTCAAATTATGATGATATCAGAGAAATTGCCAATAAAGAAATCCTGACTCTCGAAAAGGATTTTATTGATGACACTGAAACAATGATTGCTGACGCAAGATATGGATTTATTGCCGGGGCGCTGAAAGAAACCTATTCGGAAAACAAACAGATACGAAAAAATAAAACAGAAACTGAAATTATTGACACGTTTCTTACTCATAAAATTTTCGGGTTTCCCATATTTCTGTTTTTTATGTGGTTAACTTTCTATTGCACCTTCAATTTTGGAAGTTATCCAATGGCATGGATCGAGCAGAGTGTTGAATTTATAAGCTGTTTTATAAGCCAGTACATGCCTGACGGTATGCTAAAAGACTTGCTTATCGACGGAATAATTGCAGGTGTTGGAAGTGTAATAGTATTTTTACCTAATATTCTTATCCTGTTCTTTTTCATTTCATTTATGGAAGACACAGGATATATGGCCCGTGTTGCATTTATAATGGACAGGCTTATGCACAAGATTGGACTTCACGGCCGTTCATTCATCCCGTTATTAATGGGTTTCGGCTGTAATGTCCCTGCTATTATGGCTACCAGAACCATCGAAGCCCGAAACGACAGAATACTTACAATACTGATAAATCCTTTAATGTCGTGTAGCGCCCGACTGCCAGTCTATATTCTTATCATCGGGGCATTTTTTCCTCAAAACCCCAGTCTGTTTCTATTTGGTATTTACGGAACGGGAATTTTACTTACCGTGTTGATTGCCATACTTTTTAAAAAGACAATTTTTAAGTCGAAGGAAGCGCCTTTTGTTATGGAACTCCCGCCATATCGTCTTCCCACACTAAAAGCAACACTTAAAAATATGTGGTTCAAAGGTTCTCAATACCTCAAAAAAATGGGTGGTATAATTCTTATCGCCGTTATTCTGATATGGGCTTTGGGTTATTTTCCAATGGACTCGGAATATGTAGAAAAGATTGATAAAAAAATCATAACTATTGAAAATAATTATAAAAAACAACTTAGCGTTAACAACTATGAAAGCTTAGAAAAAATTGCCACTTTACAAACCGGAATGAACAATGAGATTTCAAAACTTATAATAGAAAAACATGCGTACCGACTTGAAAATTCATATATTGGCAGGATAGGATATTTTGTTGAACCTGTGCTAAGGCCTATAGGATTCGACTGGAAAATGGGTGTAAGTCTTATTACCGGCGCTGCGGCAAAAGAAATTGTTGTCAGCACTATGGGGGTTCTTTACCAGACCGGTGATGAAAATAATAAAACCGGCAAACTTGTTGAAATTTTGAAAAATCAGAAATACACTGACGGCCCAAAAGCAGGACAACAAGTTTTTACTCCGGCAGCAACACTCGCATTTTTAATTTTTATTCTGATATATTTTCCTTGTGTTGCTGTATTTGTTGCAGTAAAAAAAGAAACCGGCAGCTTGGGATGGGCATTGTTTTTAGCCGGATATACCACCTTACTTGCGTATATTATGGCATTTATTGTGTACCATGGTGTCAATTTATTTTTATCAATACAGTTTTAAATGTTACAGGAAATAATCACTTATATTATTTTGGCTTTAGTCTTGTCCGGCGCACTTTATAAAATCATCAGATTATTTACAAGAGCCGGTAGCAATTGTAAAAACTGTTTTATGTTAAAAAATAATTGCGAACTTGCAAAACTGAAAAAAAATATGCCTTAATTATTTTTAAAAAACCGGTTGATTTCCAGAATTATTTTATATTTGCCGGCTATCTATAAAACAAATAAATTTATCAAATTATGTATGAATTAATAAACCTGGATTTGATAAAAACCAGAATTGAAGAATGGGGTGGTGAAGAAATGGTTATTGAAATTATGAATATGCTAATTGATGAATATTACAATTCCATCCCTTTAATAGAATCGGCAGTAAAAAATGTTGAACTTAATAAAATAAAGGAACTGGTTCATCCAATTAAAAGCAACTTTTATTATTTTGTTGACAGAGACGGTGAATTCGGGAAAAAAATTCAGGAATTTGAAAATAAGGGTAAATTTGAAGACCCAACCAATCTTGATTACTACCTGAATTATTTTAAAACAAATGCTGAAAAAACTCTTGAAGAATTACAAGATTACATGAGTCAACTAAACTAATTATCAATTTCCGGTATTATCCAACCTGTTCAGCCCATCGATTGCCCCGGGGTAATTTGTTTTTAACTCCAGCGTTTTTTTATAATCTTTTTTTGCAAAACTCATCTCGTTAAGAAGTTCATAACAATAACCCCTGTTAAAGTATGCTTCTGCATATTGAGGGTCAATGTCAATTACACGAGTAAAATAATCGATTGCAGTTTCAAAATCCTGAATATAAACAAGGCTAATATATCCGAGATTATATATTGCAAATATAAACCCCGGATTTATTTGCAGGATTGAAATATAAGTGGAAACCGCCTTTTCTATCTGATTATTTTTCTGGTAAAAAAGCCCAAGTTGATAATAAGGCTGAACATTATCAGGCGCAATGTTGATAGCATTGTTGAAATAATCGACAGCAACAGGTTCTTTTCGGGCAGCGGAAATAAGGCCAAGCTGCATATAAGCATCGTAATATTCCTGATCCTGGTATGCGGCATTTTTAAAATCCTTTATAGCGCCGGTAGTATCACCATTTTCAAGGAAAGCATAAGCGCGGATAAAATATGCAAGAGGATTTACAGCATCGATTTTCAGAATTTTGTCAATAGTTTCAAAGGTGCCCTTATATTTTTTCATGATCAAAAAAAGCTCCGCAAGTTTAAGCAATGCTTCTTTATTTCCGGCATCAAGGTCTATTGCTTTATCCAGGGCATTTTTACATTTATCAGGATTGCCAAGCATCAGGTATGCATCCGACAAGGTTACATAATGTTCGGAATTTTCAGGGTTAATATCAAGAGCAAATAAAATATCGCGCATTGCGCTATCGGTTTTCCGGTTTTTCAGATAATATTTTGCCCTTGAAATATATAGTTCGTCATTTTCATTATCATTCCTGATTTTTTCATTCAGCGCAGTAAGTTCATCATTAAGCTCGATTGCCTGCCCATCGGCCTCTCTTGGTAGATTTTTTTTATTACTATCGCCGGTGCAGGAATAAAGAAAAATTAAAACTGAAAAGACTGAAATTATTAAATATTTAAGCATCTTTTAGAAAATATATTCTACAAGGTGTTACAGTTAAAAACGTTTCAATTATCTTGTATCGCTTTTTTAATCTTTTCTTCTAGTTCTTCGGCAAGTTCCGGATTATCTGCAAGGAGTTTCTTAACGGCATCTCTTCCCTGTCCAAGTTTTGTATCACCATAACTAAACCATGAACCGCTTTTTTTAATAATATTGTAATCTACTCCCAAATCTATTATTTCACCTAATTTAGAAATGCCTTCACCAAAGATTAGGTCAAATTCGGCGCTTTTAAAAGGGGGAGCAACTTTATTTTTCACAACTTTAACACGCGCCCTGTTTCCTTTAATAGAATCGGTGTCTTTAATCTGTCCTATTTTTCGAATATCAAGACGTATAGTAGCATAAAATTTAAGTGCATTACCTCCTGTTGTTGTTTCTGGATTACCGAATATTATACCGATTTTTTCCCTGAGCTGATTAATAAAAATACAGCATGTTCCTGTTTTACTGATTGCTGATGTTAATTTACGCATAGCCTGAGACATAAGCCTGGCCTGAAGTCCCATTTTTGAGTCTCCCATTTCGCCTTCAATTTCACTTTTCGGAGTTAGGGCGGCTACCGAGTCGATAACAATAATATCAATAGCACCGGAGCGGATAAGGTTGTCGGTAATCTCAAGCGCTTGTTCGCCATTATCAGGTTGAGAGACCAAAAGATTCTTAATATCAACACCGAGTTTTTCGGCATAAAATCTATCGAAAGCATTTTCGGCATCGATGAAAGCAGCGATACCTCCTTTTTTCTGTGCTTCGGCAATTGCGTGAATAGCGAGTGTTGTTTTACCGGAAGATTCAGGTCCGAAAATCTCAATTATCCTTCCCCGTGGAAGCCCGCCAACTCCAAGTGCCACGTCCAATCCAATCGAACCTGTGGATATTGATGGTATGTCTTCAATTGCTGAATCGCCTAATTTCATTATTGAGCCTTTTCCGAAGTGCTTCTCAATATTGTCCAGTGTTCTTTCCAGCGCTTGAAGTTTTTCTTTTTTTAACTTATCAGCGGAATTTTGATTATCTTTTGCCATTTCTGTTATTAATTTTAATTTAAAATAAATTCATTCTTTTTAAACAAAGCAAAATTAATGAATTTTTACTTAGGTTGTCAGATTACTTTTTCTTTTCAAATTTTAATTCGTTATAAAATTTACAGATGTGAGTGATTTTACAAATATCACATTTTGGCTTTCTTGCCTGACAAACATACCGTCCATGTAAGATTAACCAGTGATGGGCCTTCGGTATAAACTTTTTTGGAATATTTTTTATAAGCTGCTTTTCGGTATTAAGCGGTGTTTTGGAATCGGATGTTAGACCTAAACGCCCTGCAACCCTGAATACATGTGTGTCAACAGCCATTGTGGGTTTATTGAAAACCACCGATGCAATCACGTTAGCTGTTTTGCGTCCTACTCCGGGAAGTTTCTGAAGTTGTTCAACATCTGACGGTACTTCACCATCAAACTCATCTACAAGCATTCTGGCCATTCCTAAAAGATGTTTGGTCTTATTATTTGGATAAGAACAACTTTTTATAATCTTATGAACTTCAGGGGCATCTGTCTCCGAAAGAGAAAATACATCCGGAAAAGACTTGAAAAATACAGGTGTAATAATATTTACGCGTTTGTCGGTACACTGCGCTGAAAGTATTACTGCAACAAGAAGCTCATACGGATTTACGTATTTTAGCTCGGTATCGGCATCCGGCATATTTTTTGAAAAAAAATCAATAAATAAGCTGTATCGTTCTTTTTTGGTCAAAATAACAGAAATATTTAAAAAATGAAAAGCCGCTCATTTTTTGTATGGGCGGCTTAATTCAGTTAATTTTTTACTTTCCTTTAGTTAAGAAGTAAACTGATATTACCTGTAATTTTTGTTTTTCTTACAGATAATGCTCTTGAATAATTCATAATATTTTTTATTACATTTTCGCTCGGGCCAACCTTTATTTTATTAAAATAACTTTTCAATTTTACTATTGCGTTAAATTTCTTTTGAAGTTTTTTATCCGAAGAGATAATTTTATAACAACCATCAGTATCAGGAAGGTCGGGCTCGCTATATGCGAAAAGAATAAGATCATTTAAAGTACTAAATTGTAGCATAGGCTTCAGTGTAATTAAATAATTCAATTTACAGAAAAGCTAACGTAACAACAGTTATTTTTATTACTTCGATTAGGAAAGAAATATTGTTTTATTGTGTGAGGATTACATTTTTTTCCCGGATTAATTTTCGAAGATTTATCAGCGCATATCTCATCCGGCCTAAAGCAGTATTTATGCTCACATTGGTTTGTTCGGCAATATCCTTAAAACTCATTTCGGAATAATGTCTCATAAATAATACTTCTTTCTGTTCGGAAGGCAATAGTTCAATAAGATTTCTAACATCTTTATGAATCTGCTCTGTAATCATTCTTTCTTCTACCGAGCTATCAGTAAATTTTATGGTATCGAAAATATCAAAATCTTCATTATCGTTATCAACTACCGGTATTCGTTTCGATTTACGGAAGAAATCAATAATCAGATTATGAGCAATACGCATAACCCACTGGATAAATTTTCCCTCTTCCTTGTACGACCCCGACCTGATAGTGTTAATTACTTTAATGAAAGTGTCCTGGAAAATATCATCAGCGAGTTGTTTGTCTTTAACTACCATAAGAATATAAGCAAACACCCTGTTCTGATGCCGATGGATTAACCTTTCGAGACTGATCTGATTACCAGATAAATATTTACTAATTAACTCCTTATCGCTTGGCAATTGAGTTTTCATTATAGTCTCCTTTTTTATATTTGTTATTTAAAAAAAAGTAAATATTTATTCGATAAACGGCCCTCCTATTAATTAGTTAATTATTGAATAAGAATTATTTACGATATAATTGGATTATTTTCAAGGCGCAAATATATATAATAATTTATTAACAGCAAATTTTATTTATAATTTTGTCGCATTTTTAGCATTAGCAATTAAAAAAAGCACAAAACCTTGCAAAAAATGTGCCATTGTTTTGAGAATAAATTTTTAGTAAAATATGGATAACTTCGACAATCTTGATCCGAAAAAATATATCCTGATAAAAGGCGCAAGGCTGCATAATCTGAAAAACATAAATGTAGCCATTGAGCGAAAAAAACTTGTTGTGATAACCGGTCTGTCGGGTTCGGGAAAATCAACTCTTGCTTTCGACACGCTTTATGCCGAAGGACAGCGGCGTTATGTTGAAAGTCTTAGCTCTTATGCCAGACAGTTTTTGGGCAGAATGAGCAAACCGGAAGTGGATTTTATTAAAGGTATTTCTCCGGCTATCGCAATTGAACAAAAAGTCAATACGAGGAATCCGCGTTCAACAGTAGGCACCTCAACTGAAATCTACGAATATCTGAAACTTTTATTTTCGCGTATTGGAAAAACGTATTCTCCGGTTTCCGGGAAAATCGTTAAAAGGCATTCGGTAACAGATGTTGTTGATTATATAAAAAAACTGCCTGACAATACCAAAATATTAATCACCTGCCCAATCAATATGAAGCAGGAACGAGTCCTTAGCGACCAGTTATCAGTTCTTCTTCAGCAAGGATTTAGCAGAATTTTGTACAATAATGAGATTTTAAGAATTGAAGATGCTCTGAGTAAGATGTCTTATTTCGGAGCGAAAACAAAAATCAGGATTGTTGTGGACAGAATAATTGTTAAACCTGACGACAGGGAGCAACAGTCAAGGCTTGCAGATTCGGTACAGGCGGCATTTTATGAAGGGGATGGAACGTGTTATGTTGACATCAAACAGGATGGAAATTTTATAACAGAAATTTTTTCAAATAAGTTTGAATTAGATGGATTAACATTTGAGGAACCTTCTGCAAATCTTTTTAGTTTTAATAATCCGTATGGAGCATGTAAAAAATGTGAAGGATTTGGAAGCATTATTGGCATAGACGAAGATCTTGTTGTTCCCGATAAAAGTCTTTCGGTTTATAATGGCGCCATAGCTCCATGGAAAGGTGAAAAAATGGGGTTGTGGAAAGACCAGTTGGTGATGACAGCGTTTAACTTCGAATTCCCTGTTCACAAGCCATATTTTGAGCTTACTCCTGAACAAAAGAAATTATTATGGACAGGCAATGAATATTTCGACGGACTGAATGAGTTTTTCAGGCTGGTGGAAGAACAATGCTACAAAATACAATACAGGGTTATGCTTTCAAGATACAGGGGAAAAACCAAATGCCCGGATTGTAAAGGAACACGTTTGAGAAAGGATGCAGCTTATGTAAAGATCGCCGGTAAATCTATTACCGATCTTGTGTTGCTGCCAATTGACAATTTGCTGAATTTCTTTAACGTTCTTCATCTTAACGAATACGAAACAAAAGTATCGAAAAGGATACTTACGGAAATTAAAAACCGGTTGAAATTTTTAACAGACGTCGGGCTGGGATACCTTACATTGAATCGACTTTCTTTAACTCTTTCAGGTGGTGAATCACAACGAATCAACCTGGCAACATCATTAGGAAGCAATTTGGTGGGTTCGATGTACATCCTCGATGAACCGAGTATCGGGCTTCATCCCAGAGATATTCACAGGCTTATTGATGTGCTTAAAACACTTAAAATGCTTGGAAATACTGTTATTGTTGTCGAACACGATGAGCAAATTATCAGAGCCGCCGACCAGATCCACGATATAGGACCACTGGCCGGAAGTCTTGGTGGAGAGCTTGTGTTCAGCGGTTCGATAAAGGAACTTTTGAAAAACACCAAAAGTTATACTGCTGCATATCTTAATAAAAAACTTGAAATACCTGTCCCGAAAATGCGCAGGAAATGGAATGATTTTATCGAAATAATCGGAGCCAGGGAAAACAATCTGAAAAATTTGAATATCAGGTTTCCGCTTCACGTATTAACTGTTGTTACCGGAGTTAGCGGTTCGGGAAAATCTTCACTGATAAAAAATATTCTTTTTCCGGCGGTTAAAAGAAATATCGAAGGTTATGCAAGCAGGGCAGGGCGTTTCGATAAACTTACGGGCGATCTACGAAGTATCAGCGCAATTGAGTTTGTCGATCAAAACCCGATTGGCCGCTCTTCCAGGTCAAATCCGGCTACGTATGTGAAGGCTTATGATGAGATAAGAACTTTGTTTTCCCAACAGCAACTATCCCGTGTAAGAGGTTATAAACCCGGATTTTTTTCATTTAACATTGCCGGAGGAAGATGCGAGGAATGTCAGGGAGAAGGTGTTGTTAAAATTGAAATGCAGTTCATGGCTGATATCTATCTGACTTGTGAGGCTTGTGGAGGTAAAAGATTTAAAGATGAGGTTTTTGATATTATCTATAAAGGAAAAAACATCAGTGATATTCTTAATATGACAATAAATCAGGCTGTTGACTTTTTTGGTTCAGATGAAAATACAAAAACTGCCGAAAAAAGAATTGTTACAAAGTTGAAACCATTGCAGGATGTCGGACTTGGTTACTTAAAACTCGGACAGTCATCAAGCGCGTTGAGTGGGGGAGAGGCTCAGCGTGTTAAATTAGCTTCTTTCCTGAGTAAAGGCTCTGCCGATCATCCAACCTTGTTCATTTTTGATGAACCGACAACCGGATTGCATTTTCATGATATTAATAAACTGCTTACATCTTTTAACGCATTAATTGAAAATGGCCATTCAATTATTGTAATCGAACACAATCCTGAAGTAGTTAAATCGGCCGACTGGGTTATCGACCTTGGCCCTGAAGGAGGAGACAAAGGTGGTTTTCTTGTATTTGAGGGAACTCCGGAAAAACTTATTGAATGTAAAAAATCTTATACAGGTAAATTTTTAAAAAATAAACTCTGATAAAAAATGCAAAAAATCATACAGATCAAAACTGACAAACATAACGGGCTTTACGATATTACACGGGAAGTTGAACACGTTGTTTCCGAAAGTAATGTAAAAAGCGGATTTGTTAATGTTTATGTTCAGGGAGCAACGGCTGCAATTATGATACAGGAAAACTGGGACGAATCGGTGCAAACAGATGTAATTAATCTGCTGAAAAAAATTATTCCCAAAGGTGTGTGGCTACACGACAGGCAAGACGGTAACGGCGATGCTCATCTGAAAGCAGGCATTGTTGGGCCAAGCGAAACAATTCCTGTTATTAAAGGAAGATTGGGGCTTTCTACATGGCAGAATATTTTTCTTTGCGAATTTGACGGCCCGCGAATACGAAGAAATATTGTTATTACAATTTTAGAAAGTTAAAATAAATAACTTTGTTGGTTATAAATTATTGAATTTTAATTATGTCTCAAAAAATTCCGCTTGCTGAAATATTAAGGCCAAAAACGCTTGATGATTACGTTGGACAAGAACATCTTGCAGGCAAAAACGCCATTCTCCGCAGGTCAATTGATTCGGGAAATATCCCGTCGATGATATTGTGGGGGCCGCCCGGAGTGGGAAAAACCACTCTTGCATTTATCATCTCACGGCAACTCGATATTCCGTTTTTTACACTCAGCGCCGTTAATTCCGGGGTTAGGGATGTGAGAAATGTTATTCGGCAGGCATCCGAAAGTAAAAAAAACGCTATCCTGTTTATCGATGAAATTCACCGTTTCAGTAAATCACAACAGGATTCCCTGCTCAGCGCAGTCGAAAAAGGAATCATTACACTGATTGGAGCCACAACCGAAAATCCCTCTTTCGAAGTTATTCCTCCTTTGCTCTCCCGGTGTCAGGTTTATATTTTAAAACCTCTTAATAAAAATGAATTATTAAAAATACTTGATGTTTCAAAAAAGTTTTTGGAAACTGAACTTGAGATAAAAATAGAAATCATTGAAGATGAAGCCCTGCTTCGCCTTTCGGGAGGAGATGCCAGAAAACTGCTGAACGCTCTGCAATTAGTTGTTGATACGGAAAAAGACACAAAAAAAATCGAGATAAAAAATGATAAAGTTCTTGAAATTATCCAGCAAAACATGGCGCTTTACGACAAAGCCGGCGAACAACATTACGATATTATTTCAGCATTCATCAAATCGGTCCGCGGTAGCGATCCTAATGCTGCTGTTTATTGGCTGGCCAGGATGATCGAAGGAGGGGAGGAACCTAAATTTATTGCCCGCCGCCTTGTAATTCTTGCTTCTGAAGATATCGGCAATGCCAATCCCAATGCGCTTTTACTGGCTAATGCCTGCTTCGATGCAATTAACAAAATTGGTTGGCCCGAGGGTAGAATTATTCTATCACAAACAGCCATATATCTTGCGGCATCCCCGAAAAGTAATGCTTCATATTCAGCTATCGACACAGCGATTGAAACCGTGAGAAAAACAGGCGACCTGCCCGTTCCGCTTCATATCCGAAATGCTCCGACAAGACTTATGAAAGATATCGGGTACGGAAAAGACTACAAATATGCACACAGCTATCAAAATAATTTTATCGTTCAGGAGTTTTTACCTGACAAGTTATCAGGTAATAAATTTTATGAACCCCAAAACAATGCCCGCGAACTTGAAATAAGAAAAAGATTAAAGTCCCTTTGGGGAAAAAAATACGGATATTAATATCTTTAAAAAAATGAAAAATATTATCCTTAAAAACATCGACAAAATAAAACATACCGACTCGGGTAATTTTTTCCTGATTGCCGGCCCGTGTGTTATCGAGAATGAAGAAATGCCTTTTGGGATTGCTGAAAAAATTGCAGGCTTGGCCGACAGGCTTAAAATTCCATACATTTTCAAAGCATCTTACAGGAAAGCCAACAGGTCGAAACTTGATTCTTTTACGGGCATCGGCGATATAAAAGCTCTTAGGATTCTTAAAGCAATTGGCGAAAAATACCAGATTCCGGTTATTACCGACATTCACACAAATGAAGAAGCGGCAATGGCGGCGGAATTCGTCGATATTTTACAAATACCGGCTTTTTTATGTCGTCAGACCGAATTGCTTGTTGCGGCAGCCAAAACCGGAAAGGTGATAAATATTAAAAAAGGGCAGTTTTTATCTCCTGAATCCATGAAATTTGCAGTTGAAAAAGTCAGGCAGGCAGGTAACGAAAATATTATGCTCACGGAACGAGGAACTACTTTTGGATACTATGATCTTGTGGTGGATTTTAGGGGAATACCAGAAATGCAAAAAATCAATGTTCCGGTTATCCTCGATTGCACCCATTCGCTTCAACAGCCAAACCAACCTGCAGGAGTAACAGGGGGTCAGCCCGGCTTGATAGAAACAATAGCTAAAGCAGGTATCGCAGTTGGTGTAGATGGCATTTTCCTCGAAACACACCCCGAACCTTCAAAAGCCTTGTCTGATGGTGCAAATATGTTACGGCTTGATCTTCTGGAAAATCTGCTTGAAAAATTAATCCGTATCAGAAAAGCAATTATTTAACACCGGTTTTCACAGGCATGAAGAAGAAAAAACTAATTGCCTGTTATCAAAACATTACTCATGATAATTGAGTATTTTTTCCTTTTCAGTTTCAGTCATATTATTTATATTGCTTAATAAATTTTGTTGGCATGATAGAATTTATTATTTTTGTATAAATATATTTTTAATATAAAGAAAAATTATAGGAGGAAAATATAATATGGTATTACAGGATATTATTGACGACATACATGCTCTTAATGATGACATAAGAACTTATGAGCGAAAATATTGCATTCTTTCCGAAACCTTTTATGAGTTGTATAAAAATGGAGTAGAACCTGAAGATAGTTCATGGGTTCTTGATTGGAGTGATTGGGCAGGAGCGTATAAAATTTTGCTTAGACGGCAAGAACAATATAGACGTACAATTCGAACATTACAAAATCAAAAACAGTCTTTATCAAACATTGTTAAGAATGCCGCAGACCATAAATCCATTCAAGTCATTTCGTAACTACGAAGAATATATTTACACAATTCAGCGAAATTTCCCATTAATAAAAAGTACAAATCTAATTTTTATTCGTCGAGGAAAACGTGTAGCTACTATCCAAGGAGAAATGATTTTCGACCAAGGCTATCGAATTGTAATCAGGGAGCGATTGTCTTTTGATTCTGAATCAATAGTGGTTATTGAGTCATACGGCTATGAATTGTGGCATAATAATGAAAAGATTGCCTTATATGATTCTCAGCCACATCCCAATATTCCTTCTCTTGCAAGTACTCACCCTCATCATAAACATATTAATCCAAATATCAGACATAATCGTGTTCCTTCTCCAAAAATGAGCTTTTCACGTCCTAATCTAAAATTTCTTATTGAAGAAGTCAATGAGTTAATAAAAAAAATCAATGAATAGAATATAATACTAATGCCTTTTTTCACATTCATGTTTTTTTAAAAGACTAAATAGCATTTGTAAGCAGTTTCACAAGAGCTGAAAAAGTTATTAATAAATTGCTGAAAATCTTTTTGGTTATTGATCTTTTTGAGGTTTGGAGGTGGAGTAAATAATTGAATGAATTATTACTTTTTACGTTTTACCGATAAGGAATTTTTAATAATTTTGTAAAAAAGAAAAAAAAGTATAATTGCAAAATAACAGTTGACTTGACCAATGACATGCTGGAAGAAATAAAACGATATAAAAATATCACTCATAAACAGAACATTGAAGATGCTGTCAGAGAATTGATTAATTATGCGCTTAATCTACCCTTATATTTTAGAAAGTATAATTGGGAAAGGGCAGAAGATGAGGCTGATAAAGAAATTGATTCGAATAAAACCAAGTCATTTGAT
>CBDUSJ010000006.1:0-19307 GCA_965369845.1 uncultured bacterium
CTTCGTCATCAATAATTATCGATTTCATTTTATCATTTTAATTTGAAACTAAAAAATACACATAGTATGGTTTTCCAATTAAAAATCTTGTTCTAAAGGGATTTTCATCACTACTCTGGTCCCTGCTGCTGTTCCATCGGGATTTTTCAGGTCAAATATTTGCAGGCTCGCTTCTTGTTTCATTTGTTGTTTCAGCGCTTCGAGGCGCTCCCTGGTAACCTGCATCCCCAGCGAAGGACGTTTGTTCCTTTCACGATTTACCGCCATCGACTGCTCCCTCCCGATGCCGTCGTCCTCGATGGTGCAAAGCAGAAGGTGTTCGTTTTTTTCTATCCTGATCAAGAGGTTGCCCTTTTCTTTTTTGTTTCGGAAGCCATGCAGTATGGCATTTTCGACAAAAGGTTGCAAAAGCATTGGTGGGACGAAACATTCTTCATCCAGGATAAACCCATTTTTTTCTATTTTAAAGTCGAAGGCGTTTTGAAACCTGAGTTGTTCCAGTTCAAGATAAAGCTGCAGAGTTTCGAGGTCTTCATCCAGGCTTACCACGTTTTGCCGCGAATGTTCAAGGATATTGCGAATCAGTTGGGCAAATTTGGAAAGATAAGTTTCTGCCAAAAATGTATCGGCGCTTGAAATATATCTCTGGATGGAGTTGAGCGAGTTGAATATGAAATGCGGGTTCATTTGTGACCGGAGCAGTTTTTGCTCCATTAGTAAAGTATTTCGTTCGAGCCGGTGCCGTGTTTTCAATTGCATAAGCCGGTACCTGTTGAAAAACACCAGAACTATTGCCACAAACAACGCCAGCCCAAGCACAATCGTCCAGATCATATTGCGTTGCTGCCAGATGTGTTGTTCCTGCTCGGTGATCTTTAAATCACTGATTTCCTGTTCCTGTTTCAGAATTTTTATTTCCTGTTCTTTTTTTTCGGTTTCATAGCGCATTTGTAATTCGTTGGTGTTTTTTTTATTTTCCTGGTTAAGCAGAGTATCCGAAAGCTGTGAAAACTCCTTGAACGCTTCAAGGGCAAGGGCATACTGTTTATTTTTTTCGTAATAATCAGAAAGATAGAGATAGGCATTTTTTTGGATTTCATTCGACCCGATTTCCTGCGCCGTTTTCTGTGCGTCTATCAGGTAAGGGTATGCACCTGATGGATTATCCATCATCAACAGGGCGCGTGCAATTCCAATCTGGCTAGTGGCCATGCCAAACCTGTCACTATATTCTTTATTAATAGTATATGCCCTCATGAAGTTATGAAAGGCCCTGTCGGGATCGCCAATTTCGAGGTCTATCCCGCCAAGGTGATTTAGTACCGCTGAGAGGCTTTTCGGTTCGTCGGTTTTTTCGTAGGCATATTGTGCCCTGATGTAATGATCGCGCGACTTGTCCCATTTATCTTGTTTTTTATATGCAACGCCCAGGTTTACCAGGCACATGGCCATATATTTGTATTCCTCTCTTTTTTCAAAAATCTGATAAGCCATCGTGCTATATTCAAGGGATTTATCAAAATTCCCGAGCTTATTCTGAATACCCCCCACATTAAGCAACGACTTGGCAATTGCAAGTTCATCGCCACCATTTTCCTTGATCTTTAATGACCGCAGGGCTGCATCGAGGGCTTTTTCATAGTTCCCTATCCTGACGTAGCAGGCGCTCAGGTTGGTCAATGCAAAAGCAATTCTTTGTTCATCACCGGTTCTTTCTATTGCTTCGAGCGATAAAAGAAACTGTGGTAGCGCCTTCGAAAAATCGCCCAGTTGCCAATAATTTACACCTTTTTCATTGATAAAATAAGCAATTTCGGGATCGGATTTTTGCTTTATGCTTAGACTGATACCTGAGTCTATCATGGCGAATGACGAATCGTAAGCTTTATCGTACCAAAACAACATGCTCAGATTATCGAAGGCCGTAAGACGCTGCGACCAGCAAGTTTCATCTGCTGATTCGCCCAAGGCTTTATAGGCATAATAATAGCTACTGTCACTGTTTTCACTGCGATAGGCTTTCGAGATTTTTATTAGTGTCCTGATGCGTGTAATCTGATCGGTGGTGTCAGTCAGCAGGTTTTTGAGGCTATCGACAGGGTTGGCTTCAGTTAATTTCTGCAGGCCTGCACCGGCCGGATTATTAACGATTATCAAAATGATGCTAAAAAGAATTACCCAAAACTTCATAATTTGACATTCTATTTAAATGAGGAACAAATGTAGTAAAAAAATTTAACAACCAAACACTAAAATATCCCAACCGGATTTTCCCAAAATCTCACCGTTTTCTAAAACAAGCTTTCATTTGGGTTTAATATTTTGTACTTTTGTTCCAAATAATTATTAAAAATTAAAAAACTATTTATTCATTAAAATTTAAAAAGATGAAAAACTTAAAGTTAACATTTTTAATTACGGTACTTGTAACATGGATATCGGTTTTTGCACAAGTCAACACCGTACCCATGATGATGAATTACCAGGGTAAAATTTCTGACAGCGAAGGAAATCCGCTGAACGAAGAAGTGTTGATAACCTTTTCGCTGTATGCGGATTCGGAAGGAGGGGTAGCCCTTTGGAGCGAAATGCAGGAACCTGTTGATGTTTCTGATGGTATTTTCCATGTGTTGTTGGGCTCGGTAGAAAATTTTCCTGAAAATTTGTTCGACGGTTCAACATTATGGTTGGGGATAAATGTAAACAACGATGGGGAGATGACCCCCAGGAGCCTGTTGTCCAGTGTGCCCTACTCCCTCAAAACTGCATCGGCCGGCCCTGATGATGACTGGCAAATCGATGGTGAAAATATTTACCGTGAATCGGGAAATGTCGGTATTGGAACAATTGCACCTGAAAGAAAACTTGAAGTATCAGGAACGGATGATCAATTTGTCAGAATAGCCTCTGCCAATAACGAGAGGTCCGGGATAGAATTTATCCGGTCTAGTGTAATCTATCGCGACTGGCGGATTTATAACGATGGCGGTAACCTGTATTTTAATCATAATGCAAACAATTTCTCAAGTGGAGACGGGACAAATCTGCTTTTCTTAACCTATGTGAACAACAGGATTGGTATCGGTACTGAAGAGCCTGATGCAACCCTGGACGTAGCCGGCCATATAAAATCCGAGGGGATGGAAATTGAAGGTTTTTTAACGGTTGATGAAATTCACGGGACAGATTATATCACCAGCATAAAAAGTCCCGGAAGTGTGGAAATTGTATTGGAAGATGAAGATTTTCCCGGTATGAATTCCGGTTTTGATATTTATCATACTGATGGAAATCCTATTTTTACGGTACACGAAACAGGTAATACCAAAATCAGTGGTGGAACAGCTTCGGTAAACTTGCTGATCGAAGCTGATACCGACAATTCCGGCGAGACAGACCACCCCACTTTAACGTTATCACAAGACGGAGGCGAAGTGCTGGGCGAACTTGGATTTTTTGAAGACGAAGGCTCAAACAATCTTACTCTGGTGAACCGTTATTCAGGCGGGGCATTAAACCTCGGAGCAGGAGGTAACACAGCTCTTAAAATAAATGGTGACCATCAATTTTATTTTTATGATGAAGATGGTGTGAAAACCATAGAAATTCTCACCCATGAAAATACCACTGCCGGTCAAATTAAACTTTATAAATCCGATGGCGCCGGCGGTATGGTTAAATCCATCGAAATTAACGGCGAATATAATCCTGGAGGCGGAGCTCCAACCCAGGGAAGAATAACAACCGAAGTTTTAGAAATAACCGGTGGCAGCGATATTGCCGAGCCTTTTGCGGTTAACCCGGATGAAGAAATCCGGATGGGATGCCTGGTAAGTATCGATCCTGAAAATCCCGGAAAAATTAAACTCTCCGACAAAGCATACGATGCCTGCGTAGCAGGAGTGGTGAGCGGCGCCAACAATATCAATACGGGGCTTATCCTTAAACAAAAAGGCAGTATTGCTGATGGTGAAGTTCCCGTAGCGCTTACCGGAAGGGTTTACTGCAAGGCCGATGCTTCTTTTGGAAAAATCAATCCAGGCGATCTTCTTACCTCTTCTTCAAATCCCGGCCACGCAATGAAAGTAAAAAAACGCCGCAAGGCACAAGGCGCCATTATCGGGAAGGCTCTGACCGGCCTCGATTCGGGGCAAGGTTGGGTTTTGGTGCTGGTAGCTATGCAATAATCTTTAATTTATTTTTAAACAACTTTTAAATATATTTAAAAATGAAAGTAATAATATATCGGTACAAAATAAAATTTATGGTGATGATAGCGTTCTGCACTGTTATAACGAGCGGGCTCTATTGTCAAAACCCTCCCGACCTTTCAGGAAAATCCTATCCTGAAAAGGAATTAAACATCCCATCGGCGCTTTATCAACTTTACGTTGAAGTCAGCGAAAAAGGGATTTCGGCCAACGAAGCCATTCAAAGAAAAGGATTGATTGGCAACAACAGGGGTGAAGTAAATATAATTATTGAAAATCTGAATGGCGACAAACCCATCGACAGTAGTTTTATAAAAGACCGGGGTGCAACTTATGACACCTATTGGCGAAATCTGGTGAGCCTGTATATCAAGCCTGAACTAATCGTAAACCTGTCGGAAAACCTTCCTGAAGGTTTCAGGATACAAGCGGTAATTCCTTCGGGCATTGAGGATGAAGGTCCCGGCCTGACAGGCTCCGACTCTTATGCCCAGGCTGGCGCTGATGGTACAGGCATTAAGGTAGCCATTATCGACCACGGCTACGATTCGCTTACCGAAGTCCGCAATGCAGGTCTGGTTCCTCAAAATTATCACGCCTGGGATTTTACCGGAACCGGGTTGCAAAACACAGCCCGTCATGGTACCGGGTGTTTCGAAACCTTTTATGATCATGCTCCGGGAGCCAGTTATTATATTTTTAAGATAAAAAGAAATTCCGTAAGCCTTGCACAGGCTGTAGATAGCTGCATTGCTCATGGTGTCAACATTATTTCACACTCATTGTCCTCACCTAACCAAGGATGGGAAGATGGCTCAGGTACAGCATGCGCTGCAGTAAAAAATGCCACCGACAATGATATTCTTTTTTTTACGGCTGCCGGTAATTATGGGATCAGACATTGGCGGGGAGCGTTTTCTGATCAGAATAATGACTCTTGGCATGAGTGGTCAGTAGGTGATCAGTCAAACAGTATTGTTGTGCCGGCAGAAGAATCTATCAGTTTGGCTCTGCAATGGGATCTTGCACCCGGAAGCACAGACCTTGATTTGTATCTTACAGATGGAGGAGAATTAACACTTGCTTCCAGCACAAGTGGCGGAACTACTTACGAATTTCTGTCGTGGGAAAATACCGGCCCGGCAAATCAAACTGTTTTTATTTTTATAAATAAACAAGCCGGGGCCAATGATCCGGATTTTCAGATTTTTGTAAGGGGGGTCGGCGGCCCGCTCGAACATTTCACATCCGCAGGCTCTATTATTTCTCCGGCCAACAGCCTTGAAGCCAATTGTATTTCGGTGGGCGCTGTTAAAACCAATCTTTATTCCGTCCCGCCAAATACCAGTGGTATCATCGAATTTTACAGTAGCCAGGGCCCCACCAATTCAGGTAATTTAGCTCCTGATGTTGTTGCTCCTACAGGTACAACAACACTTACTTATGGTGGTTCATTTTTTGGCACAAGCTGCGCAACTCCTAATATGGCTGGAACTGCCGCCTGTCTCTGGTCATCTGATATGTTGCTTAGCCCTTCGGCAATCAGGTACATTTTGCTTGAAATGGCAAACGTTTATAAAGACTGGGGGGATCCGGGGCATGATAATATTTATGGCAGGGGCGGGATCAAATTGCTGCCATATACCGAAAACACGCTCTGGCTCGACCGCCGTTACTGCAACGACTGGGGCGTTAGAAGCGACCCGTTCTATTTTGTCCAGGATGCCCTGGATGCCGCTGTGCAGGGCGGAAGGCTTGTCTTTTTCGGACAACAGTATCCCGAACCGGTAATATTGGATAAAAACCTTATTATTATTTCTTTAAAATACAATGCTATACTCGGAAACTAAAATACAGAATCATGAAGACTATGATAAAAATAACAGTTACGGTACTAATGTTCTTTGTTGCTACTGGTGTTATTACAGCCCAGCAGCTTATTAGTACAAATTACAAAATTGTCCAGCACGAAATAGTGGCATCCGGAATTGCCCCCGCCGAATCAGTAGGGAGCAATAGCTACGCCCTCCGCGAGGGTATTATGGAAAGCGCCGGTTGTACTCCACAAGAGAGTAATCAGTACCGGCTTATGCCCGGGATGATTTTTCCCGATAGTTCGCCACCATCCTATTGCACTCAAAATCTATACACAATAGGCTGCTCCTTTGGCGATGGCCTTAATGATTTTATCCTCAACGAGATCGAGAACCTCAACTCCGGCTGCAGTACTAATGGTTATGGCGATTTTACCGATATGGTTGCAACCCTCGAACCCGGTCAATCATATATTTTAAGTGCAGCTTCCGGCTATTCTGGCCAAAGGGTTAGTGTGTGGATAGATCTGAATGACAACTATGAATTTGAGGAAACTGAACGGTTGATTACGGATTTCTTCCTCGATTTTTCCGGAACAGTGTATTCCACACAACTTGATATTCCGGTAGATGCCAATACCGGTTTGCATCGCTTGCGGGTAAGAGCAAGGTATTTTTATACATGCCTCGACCCGTGCGAAACCTATGATTACGGCGAGGTTGAAGATTATATGGTTAATGTTTCCGAAGCCCCGCCGGTATATTGTACCGAAAACCTTTATTCAACCGGTTGCAATTCCGGCGACGGAATTAACAATTTCATTTTGGGTGACATCATAAATATCAATTCGGGGTGCAGTACAAATGGATACGGCGACTTTACGGAATTATCAACCGACCTGGTCATCGGGCAAAATTATCAGGTAGAAATCGGTTCACAATACAGCAATCAGCATTTCAGCATTTGGATCGACTGGAATGACGATTACACTTGGGATGATGATGAAAGGGTGTTGACAGATATGGTTCTTATTCAGCCCGATCAAAACTATATTTTTGATCTGATGGCGCCTCTGCAGGCTATGACCGGGATACACCGGCTTAGGGTACGCACCAATTGGAACGACGCATCTGATGACCCATGCGCAACATATATTTATGGTGAAGCTGAAGACTATACCGTAAATCTTATCGAATACGGCGCCATTGCAGGATATATCACAAGTTCGGAAAACGGCGACCCGATTGAAGGTGCCCTGGTGTCGGCTGAGATGGCAGAGTTTGAAACGTTTTCAGGACCCGATGGCTATTATCTACTCGAAAACCTTCCTCCGGGAAATTACACCCTCTCGGTTAGCGCCGATGGTTTTGCTCCATTTACGAGCGAAGACGTTGCCGTGGTTGCAGGCTCAACAAGCTTTTTTGATATACAGTTGTTGCCCTTGTTGGGATATTGTACTGAGAATCTTTACAGTTATGGATGTGAAGATGGCGATGGTATAAATAATTTTTCATTGCATGAAATACAAAACCTAAACTCCGGATGCAGTACTGACGCTTATGGCGATTTTACAGATATGGTTACCGGCCTGGTCGTAGGAAACACGTACATCGTTGAAGTGTCATCAGATTATTATGCGCAATATCTGAGCCTTTGGATCGATCTCGACGATGATTTTGAATTTGAAGAATCCGAGCGTTTGCTTACCAACATGTATCTTACCGAACCGGCAGTTTTTTATAGTAGTGAACTGGCCATTCCGGTAGATGCAGCGATAGGTCTTCACAGATTGCGTGTGAGGACCAATTACGATGCTATTTGTACCGATCCTTGTGTAACTTACGCTTATGGCGAGGCCGAAGATTATACAGTAAACATTCTAGAGGCTGTCGTTGAGGAACAAAACATCTTTTTGCCGGAAGGTTGGAGCGGTATTTCCAGTTATCTGATTCCAGAAAACCCTGAAATGGAAGTAGTTTTTCAGGATATTCAGGATGAGATTGTGATCGTTCAAAACTCTGACGGGATATACTGGCCGGGACAATCGGTAAACACACTGGGATCGTGGGACACTTATTCGGGTTATCAAGTAAAGACGGCATCGGATATTTTATTCACTATAACCGGTTGTCCCGTCAGTCCCACCGCACTTCAGCTTGTGGCCGGATGGAACCTCATGCCTGTCCTGTCAGCCTGCCAGGTCTCTGCCAACGAGCTTTTTGCTCCTCACCTTGACGAACTTGTTGTGTTAAAAGAGGTGGCCGGAATAGGAATCTACTGGCCGGAATACGGAATAAACACGCTGGAAGATGTTGTGCCGGGAAAGGCATATTTTGCCTTAATTAATGGAAACATCACCATTGTTTACCCGGACTGCCTGAAAAGTAAAGAGCAGCAAACGGGCATTTCTGTTGAACTGCAAAACATGACCTCATGGAACAAGCCCGTAAAAACATCTCTCAGCCATTTGATTTTATTTCCATCAGCAGTACTTCAAAAAATTAAGATCAGCCCGGGAGATTATATTGGCGGTTTTACTTCAGACGGCCAGTGTACCGGAATGGTAAAAATCGGTTCGCCGGCTCAAAACCATTGCCTCATGCTGTTTGGCGATGACCAACTTACTCCGCAAAAAGACGGCTTCACAGAAGGCGAACCTATGATGATAAAACTGTTCCAAACCGAAAAAAACAAAGAAGTTGAATTGCTGGTGGAGTTCGATCTAAATTTCCCGCAGCAAAGCTATTTTACCGGTCATGGAGTTTCAGCGCTCAAGGCAGGAGAACTGGCAATATGTTCTGTTGATAATGCCGGTGAACTCGCGTTCAACATCTTCCCTAATCCATCGAATGAAAAGGTTACAATTAGCTGGAACCAGGAAGGAAATCAAAATGCAAGCATACTTATTTACAACACTTTCGGACAGATAGTGAAAGAATGCAATTATCAGGTTACGCAGCCAGGGAAACAACAGTTTATCATTGACGTCTCCCGGCTTGAACAAACAAGCTATTTTGTGAGCATTGTTTCCGGCCGGCAAACTGGAATAAAAAAACTCATCATCATGAATTAGCTGCTCCATGCTGACTTTACTACCATCCCTTCCCAAATTGGGGGGATTCTTTTCCTCTCCCGTTAATGTCACCAAACTAAAGTTTGACGCTATCCCAATTGAGAAAGCGCCAAACTTTAGTTTGGTGATTTGATAAATAAGCCATTACAAACAAGTTGACTTTAGTAAAATTCTTATTACTTAAGAACTCGCGAAAATTGTTGTATTGTAAATTAAAATCGAATTAGGTTCAATACGTAAATTGTTAAGCCATAACAATGTAACAAAATAACAATTTTTCCAAATAATTTAAGTGCCCCCTGATACATTTCCCTGTACAATTCGTTACAGTGTAAACATTACAAGGTAAACCAGCGAAGCGAAGCAAGCGACACAAAGTTAGCCCGTATGGGCCCGTATGGGAAACCAGTAACTTAAAAAGTAACCACCGGCATTTTAACCTTCAATAATCTCATCCTCATCAAGGATCAGTCCCCAGCTTATTGTCATGAGGATTCCATCTTCAAAGAATAAATCAACAAGCGCATCATCGAAAGAAACACGTTTTTCGTTTTCAAATTCTTCATCATCCATCATCTCAACATCCATTTCACTGTATCCGTTTTCTTTCATCAGGCTGATGATATTTTCTTCGTTCATTTCAAAGATTTTTCTACCGAATAATGTAGCATCTTCATTATCCGTTTCAAAATTGGCTAATGCCGGATTTTCAGGATTTTCAAAAAACAAGGAAATTCCTTTTTTCCAATAATGGTAAACTTCAACGTCTCCTTCATCAGGAACTTCAAAGGTTTCTTTTTCATCAGGATTGCCTAAAAATTCAATAACCTTTTCGGGTGCGATCCCGAAATCAAGCTCGCCGAATCCTTCCAGCAGCTTTACTTCTAAAGTTAGATTTTTCATGATTAATTTATATTTTAAATTGTTGAATTGTTAAATGGTTACAGAGTTACAGAGTTAAAAAGTTAAAGAGTCAAAGAGTTAAATTGTTGTAATTATTTTTAATTCAAAATTTTTTATTCTATATTATCTTTTTCTCTCCGTCTCCCCTTCTCTCCGTCTCCCCTTCTCTCCGTCTCCCTTTCTCTTTTTCTCTCCGTCTCCCTTTCTCTCCGTCTCCCTTTCTCTTTTTCTCTCCGTCTCTCCGTCTCTCCGTCTCTCCTTCAACCCTTTAACCCTTCAACCAAGTTCAAGAGTTAGGGACTTAATTTTCATGGGAACAAATTATCTGTTAATAAATATAATCTTCAAATTTTTCAATCTTTAACATTTTGACTATACCACACGAACACATAAATACAAATATTTTTTTTCTTAGCCTTAGCCTCTACCTCATCATTTTTATTTAAACGGTGAATTCGGTTCTTTTGCTATGTGGTTGTAAACCATTTTATCCATAAAGGCAGGAAAAAATTTATTTAATAAAACCGTCAGCTTTCCCTGACTTGTAAGGATGAGTGAACGTTTTCGTTTTTTAATTGCCTCTGCAATTTTTTGTGCAACTTTTTCAGCGCTCATCATTTTATTTTCATCTCTCGGAGATTCTCCCTGCTGCGAACCATCGGCGGAAAGCGAAACATTTCTGATGTTAGAGGTGGTAAAACCCGGGGCGGCTATCAGAACATGCAAGCCCTTTTTCCTGTTCTCAATCCTGACAACCTCAAGAAAACCCTGAAGCGCAAACTTCGACGCCGAATATCCGGTTCTTCCCGGCAGGCCTTTATATCCCGCAATTGACGAAACCCCGACAAGAGAGCCTTTTTCTTTTAAAAGATACGGCAAAGCAAATTTAGAGCAATAAACCGCTCCCCAAAAATTTACGTCCATTAAACGAAACAAAACCTTAATGTCGAGTTCTTCAAAAAGCGCCCGCATCGAAATACCGGCATTATTTATCAGAACATCTATCTTACCAAAATGTTTAACCGTTTTTTCTATCAAATTTTTACAATCTTCTTCTTTTGAAACGTCTGTTTGAACCGGCAGAAATTCCGCTCCCTTTGCTGAAAATTCAGCTTTCATCTTCTCAAGTTTCTCTATCGACCTGGCTGCGGCAACAATCTTTGCGCCCCGTTGTACCATCTCATAGCAAAGCGCCCGTCCTATCCCTGATGATGCGCCTGTTATTATAACTACCTTATCTTTCATAAAAAAATATTAATTCGCTTCGCGTCAATAAATGACTACTGAATGACTACCAAATGACTACTGAATGACCACTGAACGACCGAAGGAAGTCCGTATGGATGACCACCGAACGACCGAAGGAAGTCCGTATGGATGACCACCGAATGACAACTGAACGACCGAAGGAAGTCCGTATGGATGACTACCGAATGACTATTTAATAAGCTTATCAGCATTTTTCTTTGCATCCTGTAAAATTTTATCTGCATTTTTTCTGGCAGCTTTCAAAATTTCATCCGATTTTCTTTTTGCTTCTTCAATTAATTTATCAGCATTTTTGAATGCTTCTTTTTTTAGTTCATCGGCAGCTTCCCGAGCAATCATTTCGGCAATAGCGCCATTTTTCTTAGCCTCGTCAATTAAAGCCTGCGCTTGTTTTTCCGCCTCTGCTTTAACCTGTTCTTTCGATTTCCCGGCAGTTTTTATTATTGCGTCCACGCTTTTCTTTGCATCTTTAAGCAACCTATCAGCTTTCTTTTTTGCATCATAAAGAATTTTATCGGCTTGTGCTTTGGCTTCTTGATTTTTCTTTTCGAGTTCTTGCATGGCTTGTTCTTCAAGTTCTTTTTTTCTACGGTTAAATTCTTCCTCTGCAATTTTCCGTAAATCATCCATAACATTTCCTGACGAGCCGATCAGCGAAGTTTTCACTTTTGGGTCTGTCAGTGTTCCTTCAATAATTACATCTATCTCTACCGTGCTACCGAGGCTAAAGTCAGTCCCAAGTTTGTTTGCTTCGGCAATTAAATTTTCAAGAGCAGCGTTTGCCTGACTTCCAAATTTTTCCCTTGGAATTTTTAACTTCATCGTGTAATTTATCGTCTCATCGAAAGAAGTCGTACCGCTGATGGTTGCCGAAATATCCTCATATTTTATATCAAAAGGTTTAACGGTTACTTTGCCGTCAGCGAACTCGAAAGAAAGATTTAACGGAGAAAGTCTCATTTTACGAAGGTCGTTCATTTTCAGAATATCGGCAAGCTTGTCAATAGTGTTCACTCCCTCGATAACAATGGCTGATGTTTTTAGATTTCCATTACCGCTCATGGAATTATAATCAGGCATCATCGTGGAATCAAGCACGGTTTTCATCTCCATGCCGACTGAAAATGTGCCGGTGGTTTTTTCGGCAATGGGAGCAAGTTTTTGCATAGTCCCGAAAGTCTCCCACGCTTCCCGGATATTTATATTATTCAAATCGAAGCTGAAATCTACAAACGGTTTCAAACTGTTCTTTGTATCATATTTTCCATTCAGGGTCATCTTTCCGGCCAACAACTCCATGCTGAGCCCTTTTAAATCAAGAACCTTATCTTTTGCTTGCATCCTTCCCCTGAGCTTTGTCAGCTCAATATTTCCGTAAATAAATTTTTCGAAAGAAGAATTAAGCGCAAAATCAATATCCCCCGGAATCTCAATAACGGATAATCCGGTTTCATCATTTTGTTGAACAGTGTCCGGCGCTGGAATGTTTTCTTCTGCTGTTTCAATCCTGGCGGGCATGATGTCATCAACATTAAAATAACCAGAAGCAGTCTGAAGTCTCCCAACGAGCTTTCCTTTATTAAAAATCCACGCGAGATAATTAGTTATCTTTCCTTTTGCCGACAGGTCGCTATTGCCAAATTTTGATTTAAAAGAAACAAGGTCGAGGTATTCCGGGGCAAAATTCAACTGTGCTTTTAAAATCTCTACCTCATTTGGCAGAGCCGGTGTTTTATATTTTAATCCTTGCACAAGCACCGAGCCCAGAGCATTAAACTCATCATATTTTTTATTTTCAATTGAAGACATTTTTCCGTTGAAAGAAACCTTGGAAGTTATCTTTCCCTGCAACACATCGTCTTCTTCAAGCGGATAAATTTCACTTATTTGTGAGAGGTCAATTTCACCCGTTAAGCTGCCGCTTAACTGAGGATCGGACACCGGAGTTTTCACTAAAAGACTTAACTCAACAGGATTGCGACCAATCGTAAAACCAAATTTTGTAATATTTACAACTATATTATCAACATCGCCGCCAGGGCTATTTATTTTTGATTTCAAATTGATATTTTCAACCGACTTGGGTAAATCGGAATATTTGAACATTCCATCTTCAACGTCAATATTCAGAGCAAAAGACGGCAAATGCTCATCATTATAAATACCTTTAATATTCCCGCTCAGAGCAAGTTTTCCACTGGTTTCCACATTTTCAAAATCCTTCATGTAAACAGCGGGTATCATCGACAGAATATTTTTAAAGCCGGTTTTTTCAGCCTTAAAAGTCATGGTCAGGTTTACATCGTCGTTTGCAAGCATAGCAATCGTGCCGTCAAATCCGAGAAAAAGTTCGTTCAGGCGTAATTCATTTTTGCGAAGAGTATAAATCGAATTTACAAGGTCGGCATCGATAACTGCAGATAATTCAGTTTCAACCTTGTTCAGGTATTTAACGCCATCATAGTTCAGCGTAAGTTCTTGGATAAGCATATTTGTTTTAAGCGAAGTAAAACCAAGAGAGAAATCCCCTTTAAAGCTAAAATCCATTCCATTTAGTAAAACAAAAGTATTTAAACTATAATCGTTAAATGCAAGTTTTGCATTTTGAATTTTAACCTTTCGTAGTTCAACAACAAAATTCCCTTCTTCATTTTCCACTTTAATATTTTCTTGTTCTTCTTCATCGGGAACATCAGATTCTACGGCAATATCCCAGTTAGCCTGACCGTCTTTTGCGACTATTAAATTTACTACCGGATTATTGATGCTTATTTTTTTCACCTGATAAATATCCCCTTTCAGCACACTCATCAGGTCGATTGTTACCTCTATTGACGGCACTAAAGCAAGTGTGTCACCCTGAAATTTTTCAATTCCGCTAATCGAAATATTTTCAATTTCGAGATTAAAATTCGGAAAACTCCGGAATAACGATAAACTAACCTTGGAAAAATCCACCTGTGCGTTTACGTTTTTATTAATTTCCTCTTTGACCATCTCAATTATCCTGCCTTTGAATAAATAAGGCGTTGCCACTAAAATGGCCATAATTACCAAAATAATTATCCCAAATATTTTTATAAATAGTTTCATTGTAATTTTTTTATATATATCTAATCAATTTATTAATCAATTTCAATTCTCTGGCTATGAGGATAGACTTTAAAAATGGTATCCATACGGACGCCCTGCGGTTGTAAGGGGAATAGGGGGAATAAAGGTATAAGGGTATAGAGGTATAAGAATATAGGGGAAATACCTGAATAATGTAAAGAAAAATTCCTGTATTTAAAACAGTTCCTATTTCCCATATTTCCTTTATTTCCCATATTCCCCATATTTCCTCTATCCCCCTTATTCCTCTGGTTAATAATCCTTACCGTAATCCTTTTTTTTGTGTTTTAACAAAATTAATATACCCATTAATACTGATTTTTGCTTTTTCAATCAATTCCAGACCGGTTTGGCTATGCGTAGTGCGGGATTTTGGAACAATTATTTTTCAATTTGCTACTAATTTTATTACTTGCATAATCTTTCAATTTACGATACAACCCGCATTACGTATAGCCTTTGTTAGCGTTTCGTTGTTTATTCTTTCAACTTTTTCTTTTGCTCAACATAAATATTTTCATTCAACTTTTTCAGTGCTTTCATAAAGTCTTTTTCATTCAGAACTGATAATTGATATTTTGCAATTTCTTTAAGTTTCAAGAATCTTTCATTCTTGCCAACTTTTTCTTTAATCATCTGAGCGTTTAAAGTCTCAAGGTTTGATAAAATAGCCAATTCATTAATGCTCGCAATATCTCTTATGTTCATTGGTTTCTTTGCTAAATCAGAATTTGCATCTCTCCAATCTTTTGCTGTACAATTAAAAAGAACAACATTTAATAAATCTGCTTCTTCTGCATAGATTAACCACTCTTTGTCTTTTTCGTAGTTTTTGTCGGGAAGAATGAAGTTTTTAACTGCGTCAGTATAGAGATGATAATTAGTTTTACTTAATATCCTTTTAACATTCCATTCAAGATTATATTGATTGGTTTCAACTTCTTTTAATCTTTGATATTCAGTGATTAAATAAAGTTTGAAAGTTGGGCTAATCCATGATGCAAACTCAAACGCAATGTCTTTGTGTGCGTAAGTTCCACCATATCTTCCAGATTTTGAAATTATTCCAATTGAATTTGTTGCTTCAATCCATCTTTTAGGAGTGAGAGTAAAACTATTTGAGCCGGATTCATTTCTAAAGGCATCGAATTCGATGCTTTTAAAATTTGGATTTCTCAATTGTTCCCACAGTCCTATAAACTCAATTGTGCTCCTGGTTCTCATCCAGTTCTGAATGATGTAATTTGTCCTTTCAGAATCTCGGAATTTTGCCATGTCAGTCAGAGATATAAATTCTTCTTCATTTTGTTTGTAAAGAACAATCTCTAACTCGTTTACATTCAATTTAGTTTTACTCATAGTTTAATCCTTATTAAGGAAATAAAATTAGCATAATTTCTTCGATTCTTTACATCTATTTTGTCAATGGTTTTGGTTCCCGTCAATGAACGATAACTTCTTTACAAAGATCATTATTTAAAATGAGTGTCGGGTGTTGTACCCAAAATATTCTGCAACGGATTGATTTTATTTAACTTATACATCAATTCTGCTTTTTCTTTCAATATTATCAAAACTAGATAGTTAACTCTATTTTAGGTACTAAAACCGATACTCATTAATAATTTGTTAAGAAAATTTTATAGTCTAACGAAAATTCTGATAAATTATGTTTCTTAAATAAAAATCAGCAAGAGTAAGGGCAACCATTGCCTCGACAACAGGAACAGCTCTCGGAACTAAACACGGATCGTGTCTTCCGGTAATTTCAAGATTTACCGGGTTTCCAGCTTTATCAACGGTTTTTTGTGGTTTGCCAATACTTGGGACAGGCTTAAAAGCAATATTCATCACAATGTCCTCACCATTGGAAACACCACCCTGCACTCCTCCAGAGTTATTTGTTTCTGTTCTTATTTTTCCATTTTTAATAATAAATTCATCGTTATGTTCAGAACCTGTCATTTGAGCTGAGCCGAATCCTGCCCCAATTTCAAAACCTCTGGCTCCGTTTATGCTCATCATTGCTTTTGCAAGTTCGGAATGTAGTTTTTCAAAGACAGGTTCACCCAGTCCCTGTGGACAATTTTTTACAACACAACAAACGATTCCCCCGATTGAATCTTTCTGCTCTTTTATCTTTTTAAGATATTCTGTCATCTTTGCGGAGGTCTTTGCATCAGGACATCTCACAGGCGACTCTTCAATATTTCCGGTTTTTATATCCTGATAATTACAAAAGGTTTTTATTGTCCCGATCTGCCTGGTAAATGCAAAAATACGGCAACCTACGAGTGAAAGCAGGATTTTCGCAAAAGCGCCACCGGCAACACGCACAGCAGTTTCACGTGCAGAGGCACGCCCTCCTCCCCTATGGTCACGAATCCCGTATTTTTGTTCCCAGGCAAAATCGGCATGTGAAGGTCTGTAAATATTACGTAACTTTTCATAATCGCCCGGTTTTTGTCCTTGGTTTTTTATCAGGAAGGCAATAGGCATGCCTGTGGATTTCCCCTCGAACATACCGGACAAAATTTCAATCTCGTCGCTTTCTTCACGGCTACTTTGAAATTCTATTCTACCAGGGCGCCTTCTATCAAGTTCCTGTTGAATAAAATCCGGGTCTATCAGGATGCATGGTGGAAAACCATCGATAACACCACCGATAACAGAGCCATGCGACTCACCAAAACTTGTTAACCGGAATAATTTTCCAAGGGTGTTGCCTGCCATAATTTCTTTTCAACTTTAAACAAATTTAGGCATTTTTCATTTATCGGTTTACCCTGTTAAATAGCGTAGCTTTTATTTCACAGGGTTTACACTTTTTTTTTTGTAAGAAAACCTTACTTTTTAAATTTTTAACCTTAGTAGAAGATGAAATTAATTCCCGATTTTAACCTTATTAAACGAATGAAAATAAGGTATCCATACGGACTAATGATACGAAGTAAACCCATATGACTAAAAGAAATCCGTATGGATGGACTTCGTGGCGTAAGGTTTTTATGAGATCAAAAAAAGTTTAACCCACTTTTTAATACTATGAAAAATACCCAAATTTAATATAAATTATTTGTTTAAAAACTTCAATTTGGCCTCGAGAAGTTCAAGATCATTTTTAGCTTTTAGAATTTTCTTTTCAAACTCATCTTTTAGCAGGCTTGCTCTCTTTGAATTTGCCAGGAAACCGATATTATTCTCCCACAGCATAATGTCTTCACTAAGCTTGGTGGTTTTGCTTTGAATATAACTTTTCTCTCTATAGATAATCCTACTTGAATCGGGCAAATCTTTAATTGCTTCAAATCTCGTTTTGTAATTTGCCACCGACATTTCAACATCGCTAATGTTCAGTTTATCGAGTTGCTTGTTTATCGCTATCCTGAAAGAATTTTGTAATCTGTCTTTTTCCCTAAAGGGAACATGGCCTATTTCAGTCCATTGTCTCTGAAAATCTTTAAGCACAGTCAGGTTATCTGTTTTACTTGATTTGAAATCATATTCTTCAACTTGTTTAATCATTTCTTCTTTCAACTTCATGTTCCCGATTTCCTGATCCCTGATTGTAGAAAAATATTTAGCTTTATTATTAAAAAATTCATCACATGCAGTCCTAAATTTTTTCCATATTTTATCGGAATATTTTCTTGGCACCGGACCTGTTTTTTTCCATTCTTTCTGTAAATATATCAGTTCACGTGTAGTGTTTCTCCAATCGGCGCTATCCTTTAATGCTTCCGCCTGAATACAAAGATCAAGCTTCAAATTGTAATTGTTGATTTGTTGTTCTTTGAGCTTGGCAAAGTATTCCTTTTTTTCACCAAAAAAGTTGTCTAATGATAATTTGAACCTTTCCCAGACGTCATCATTTTGTTTTTTCTGCGCAGGCCCTATTGTTTTCCATATTTTCAGCAATTTGTTGAAATTATCGGTAATTTCCTGCCACTTTTTCAACGAAGAAAAATCTTGTAATAACAACTGTTCGGCCCTTTCACAAAGCGCTGTTTTCGACAATAAGTTATTTTGTTGTTCTTCCTGTAGTTTTTTATAATGTTCTCGTCTGCGCTGATTTATCTTGTCGGTGGCTGATTTAAATCTATCCCATATTTCATCCTTTTTATCAGCCGGAACCGGGCCCACTTCTTTCCACTGCTCATGATAACGCTGCAATTGCTTAAACGATTTCATTATTGAATTTTCAATAAGCAGTTCTTCAGCTTTTTCGCAGAGTTCTATTTTTTGTTCAAGGTTTTTCTTGAGGTCAAGATCTTTAAGTTCCTTATTTATTTTAACCTTGTCGAAGAATTTTTCGACCAGGAAATGATAATTTTGCCAAAGATTATTAACATCCGATTTAGGCACCATACCTATATTTTTCCAGAGTTCTTGTAGTTCCCTGAAATCATCATAAGTTTTTTTTAAGGTTTCCTCCGAATTGATCAAAACTTTCAGTTCTTCGAGAATTTCCTGTTTTCTAATTAAATTATCTTGCTTTTGCTTTTCAAGGTTTTCAAGGAAAACATATCTTTTCTGTTTATAAATATCAAAAAATTCGTTAAATTTAGCTTCAACCGGATCATCATCGTGATGAAAATCTGTTTTTTCACCTCCTTCTTTGATAAATTTATGATACCTGTTTTCTTTTTCTCTTTTATTTTTTTTCAAAAAGGCTACTTTAATAACAGCAACCTTTGATTTTATCTTGTTTATATCTTCTTCTTTAACAACATCTTCTAAAGATTCAACTAATTGTTCACGGCTTAAGAGATCATAATCTACAATTTTTGATTCCTCTTCTTCAATTTTATGCTCCGCATCAACGACCTTTTCAGCTTCAGCTTTTTCTTCCTGTGGTGTTTCCGGACTTTCCTGAATTTCAGAAATAACTTCGGTATCCTCTTTCTTTTCAATTAAAACTG